>JBOGGX010000039.1:0-19604 GCA_050744245.1 Acidimicrobiales bacterium | reverse complement strand
ATCCACCAACGGTTCGGGAGTCGGCTTCGGATTCACACGGGTTCCGCATACTTGCCCCGGATGGACCCACGACCGGGAGGCGCCGCTAGGATGCACGACCCAGAGAAAACCGACCCTGCCCCGACGGGGGCCCCGGCCCGGCCGGGTCCGAAGGAAGGTGAGTGATCGCACCATGCGTGCGTACGAGCTCATGGTCATCATCGCCGCCGATCTCGACGACGGTGGCACCGACACCGCGCTGGCCCGCATCGACGAGCAGGTTGCGGCTCGAGGCGGCACGATCGCCTCGCTCGATAGGTGGGGCAAGCGCCGCCTTGCCTACGAGATCGATCATCGCCACGAGGGTTTCTACGCGGTGTACGAGATCGTCACCGAGGGCGGTGGTCTCGGCGATATCGAGCGTCAGCTCCGTCTCGCGGACGATGTCGTCCGCCACAAGCTGATCCGCCTGCCCGACAGCGAGGTCGCCCGGCGCGGTCTCGGAACGGGTCGGGCCCCGGCTACGGCCGCCCAGCAACGAGGAGCCAACGATGGCTGACAACACGGTAACTGTGATCGGAAATCTCACCCGCGAACCGGAGCTGCGGTTCACGAACGCGGGTCAGGCCCAGGCCAACATGGGTCTGGCCGTGAACCGCCGCTGGCAGAACCGCCAGAGCGGTGAATGGGAGGAGCGCACCTCCTTCTTCAACATCGTCGCCTGGGGCGACCTGGCCGAGAACGTGGCCCACTCGCTGCCCAAGGGATGCCGGGTCATCATCGCCGGCCGGCTCGAGCAGCGCTCGTGGGAGACCCAGGAGGGCGAGAAGCGGTCGGTGATCGAGGTCGTGGCCGACGAGATCGCCCCCAGCCTGCGGTGGGCCACGGCCAAGGTCGAACGCAACGAGCGCAAGGGCGCTGGTGAGTTCGGCGGTGGCGGCGGTGGTGGCGGTGGCGGCGGTGGTGGCGGGGGCGGCCGCCCGGCGAGCAACGACGACGGTGGTCCCGGCGGCGGTTCCCGCGGGCAGGCCGACGACGAGGAGCCCTTCTGATGGCCAAGCCGGCGCGCACCAAGAACAAGGACAACGCCCGGCGGGCGAAGAAGAAGACCAGCATCCTCGTCCAGGACTCGGTCGACTACGTCGACTGGAAGGACGTCAACCTGCTGCGGCGCTTCATGTCCGAACGGGCCAAGATCAGGGCCAGGCGGGTAACCGGCAACGACGCGCAACAGCAGCGGGACGTGGCCCGGGCGATCAAGAACGCCCGCGAGATGGCGCTGTTGCCCTACGCCAACCGCATCACGACCCAACGCAGCCCGCGTGGTTCGGTGGGCGACCGCGGTGGACCGTCATCGAGCGGCCCGCCGCCGCGTCCCACCACCCCGCCGCCCGGGCCGTCCGGGGCGCCGCCCGAGGCCGACCTCGCCGACGTGGCCGATCTCGGCCCCGACGTCGGTGTCGGTGACGAGGCCGAGGGGTGACGGTGCGGGTCATCCTCCGGCGCGACGTCGACACCGTGGGCAAGAAGGGTGACGTCCTCGACGTCACCGACGGCTACGCCCGCAACTATCTGCTGCCCAAGGGCCTGGCCATGAAGGCCACCGACGGGGCCGAGACGCAGGCGGCCTCGATGCGGCGGGCCCGCGACGTGAAGGACGCACGCGATCGCGGCGCGGCCGAGGAGGTCGCCACCCGGCTGGTTCCGGCCGTGATCACGATCAATGCCAAGGCCGGCTCAGAGGGCAGGCTCTTCGGTTCGGTCACCGCCGCGGACGTGGCCGAGGCGGTGGCGGCCCAGACCGGCATCGAGCTCGAGCGGCGGCGGCTGCATCTCGACGAGCCGATCAAGTCGATCGGCACCCACCAGCTGACGGCCAAGCTGCACGCCGACGTCGAGTTCCCAATCACCGTCGAGGTCGAAGCCCAGTAGGGCCGGCCCGGTCCGGTCCATCCTCGGCCCCGATCGACCTCGTCACCCATCCGCAGATGGCGCCCGCCTGGGGACCCGACCTCGTCACCGGCGCCGACGGCCGGCCCCGCTGCCCGTGGGGCGTGTCCGCGCCCGAGTACGTCGACTACCACGACCACGAGTGGGGTCGGTTCGTTCGTGACGACGCCGGGATCTACGAGCGCATCGTGCTCGAGTCGTTCCAGTCCGGGCTGTCGTGGCTCACGATCCTGCGTAAGCGCGAGCACTTCCGGCGGGCCTTCGCCGGCTTCGACCTCGCCACGGTCGCCGGGTTCGACGACGCCGACCGCGCTCGGCTGCTCGACGACGCCGGCATCATCCGCAACCGGACCAAGATCGAGGCTGCCATCGCCAACGCCAGGGCCGCGCTCGAGCTGCCGGGCGGCGTGGCCGCGCTCGTCTGGTCGCACGCGCCCGACCAGAACGACCGACCGGCCCCGGTCACCGTCGCCGACGTCCCGTCGGTCACCGACGAGTCGACGGCCATGGCCCGCGACCTGAAGCGGCACGGCTTCCGGTTCATCGGGCCGACCACCGCGTACGCGCTGATGCAGGCGTGCGGACTGGTCAACGACCACCTCGCCGGTTGCGCATTCCGCGATCGCTGAACCGCCGCCCGGCTTCGATGTCGTAGAGGGTGGCGATGATGCGAACGTGTGTTGGCATCCGCCGATCGGCCGTCCACAACCCACCCACAGCGCAAATCACACGGTTATGGGGCTGGTCTTCCCCAAGGTCCGTCGACAACGGTGGGGCGGCTCATGAGCGACACCGATCTTCCCCGGCCCGTGTTCGCGCGCGGCGACCGCGCCGGCGGTCGTCGAGGCGCCGACGGCGGGGGCGTCGGCCGGGTCCCGCCCCACAACCTCCAGGCCGAGGAGTCGCTGCTGGGGGCGATGCTGCTCTCACGCGACGCCATCGCCGCCGCGGTCGAGGTGGTCGCGGCCGACGACTTCTACAAGCCGGCCCACGGCCACATCTTCGACGCGGTCACCTCGCTGTTCGCCGCAGGCGAACCGGCCGACCCGGTCACCGTGGCCGAGGAGCTGAGCCGGGCCGGGCTGCTCGACGCGATCGGTGGGCCGGCCACCCTGGTGTCGATCCAGGCCGCCACCCCGGCCACCACCAGCGCGGCCAGGTACGCCCGCATCGTCGAGGAGCACGCCCTGCTGCGTCGGCTGATCGGCGTGGCCGGCGAGATCGCCGAGCTCGGCTACGACCTCCCCGACGACGTGGCCAAGGCGGTCGACAAGGCCGAGGCCCTCGTCTTCCAAGTGGCCCAGCGGCGGATCGCCGACACCCTGTCGCCCATCCGCGACCTGCTGTCGGAGAGCCTCGACCGGCTCGAGCAGCTCTACGAGCGGGGCGAATCCATCACCGGCATCCCAACCGGCTACACCGACCTCGACGAGGTCCTGTCCGGCATGCAGCCGAGCAACCTCATCGTAGTAGGGGCCAGACCAGCTATGGGGAAGACGTCGTTCGCCCTCGGCGCGGCCACTCATGTCGCGTTGCAGGCCAACAAGCCTGTGCTCATCTTCAGCCTGGAGATGAGCCAGATCGAGGTGAGCCAGCGCATCATGTGTTCTGAGGCCAGGGTCGACTCGACCAAGGTCCGCACGGGCAAGCTCAGCCAGGGCGACTGGACCCAGATCAGCCACGCCGTCGGCAGGCTGGCCGAGGCGCCGATCTTCGTCGACGACAACCCCAACGTGTCGGTCCTCGAGATCCGGGCCAAGGCCCGCCGGCTCAAGAGCGCCACCGGGGGGCTCGGCGTGGTCATCATCGACTACGTCCAGCTCATGACCGGGCGGGCCCGGGCCGAGAACCGTCAGGTCGAGGTGTCCGAGATCAGCCGCAGCCTCAAGATCCTGGCCCGCGAGCTCGAATGCCCGGTCATGGCCCTGGCCCAGCTCAACCGCCAACTCGAGCAGCGGGCCGACAAGCGCCCGATGCTGTCCGACCTGCGCGAGACCGGCGCACTCGAACAGGACAGCGACGTGGTGGTGTTCCTCTACCGCGACGAGATCTACAACCCGGAGACCCCCGACCGGGGCACCGCCGAGGTCCTGGTGGCCAAGCACCGCTCCGGTCCCACGGGCAAGGTCAGGCTGGCCTGGCTCGATCGCTACACCAAGTTCGCCAACATGGCGAGGGGCCTCTAGGCGGCGTCGTCTCGGCCCGTCGGCCGGCAGGTTGTCGCGCTGGACCACCGTGGCGGTGGTGCAGCGCGCAAACCTCTCGCGCACGGCCGGCTACCGGTGAAGATCACACCCCGCGACGAGTTGTGCCGGGCGGTGCGGGCCGCGGCGCATGGCGAGGACCTAGCGCAGGTCACCTCCAGATCGGAAGGCGGTCCTCGTCCAGGTCGTGGGTGACGCCGTGGTTCGCCCGGTACTGCGCCATCGCCGTGCTGAACCCGCCGAAGACGTAGTTGACCAGCCGCACGTGCACCGTGTTCACCATGAAGTCCGACATCTCGTTGAGCGGGTCGTCGACGCACCGGCCGATCCGTTCGCCCCGGGCCAGCCGGCCGATGTCGGCCATGGCCGAGCTCGGGACGGTGCCGTCGCTGGGCAGGTAGAGCAGGTACTCGCTGCACAGGTCGGCGGCCGACGGGTCCTTCTCCTGGTCGATCAGGCTCCGCACGTAGTAAAGGTCTGCGAGCCAGAGACCCTGGAGCTCACCCGTGGCCTCGGCCCATTTGCGGAACGCCCTCCGCCAGCCCGGGGCGTTGACCCAGTCGACGTGATCGCCGTGGTGAGGACGGCGTCGTGCTCGGCCTCGCTCAGAGTCAGCTCCAGCGTGGGCATGGTCGCTCCTCTCCTGACTCCGCGGGCGCCTCGGCCTGCTGTCGAGAGCATCGAACCGGCCGGCTAAGAGATGGCTGGAGCTACGCCGTCGGGGCCCCGCCCCTGGCCCTGGGCCCGGGCCCGTCGCCGGCCGGACCATGGCGACCCGCATGGTCGGGTCGAGGCCGAGCTTGGCCTCGTGGCCGACGATCGCGGCCAGCCCTGCGCTCAGCTCGTGGTCGGCCAGGCGACGAAAGCCGATGCGCTCGTAGTACGGCGCGTTCCACGCCACGTCGGCGAACGTGGTGAGGGTGACGGCGCCGAGCGACCGGGCCCTCGCCCAGAGGGCGACGTGGTCGATGAGGACCCGGCCCAGTACTCGGCGGGCGTGGTCGAGCCGCACCGACACCTGCTCGATGTGGGCGGCGTCGTCGACCACGTCGACGATGACATAGCCCACGGAGTCGTCCCCGTCGAGCACGACCCACGCTCGGCCGGCGCCGATGTAGGTGGCGAGCACCTGGCGGACGGCGGCTCGTGGGCGGCGATGTCGTCCATCCCGATCTGGGCGAACAGCCGCCCGGCGTCGCGCTCGATCGCCCGCATCGCGTCGATGTCGGCCGGACGGGCGGCACGGACGGTTTCGGCGGAGGCCACGTAGCATTCTCCGTCCTGTGGTCCGGATGCGGAGCAACGAAGCATGTTGGTGTGGGAGCGGCGGCAAGCTCAAGCGCTGCCACGGCGACCACGCCTCGGTCCGCCGGCCGCCGCTCCGGACCGGTGTCGTCGGCTCCGAGCGACCGGTGCCCCAGGAGATCGCCCGTCCCCCGTATCTCGTCACCGGCTCGGCCGCCGGCCCGGCCGGTGTGCAGATCCTGACCGGCGACGATCTCGACCGGATGCGCACGGCCTGCCAGGTCGCGGCCGAGGTGCTCATCGAGACCGGCGCCGCGGTCGCTCCCGGCGTGACCACCGACGAGCTCGACGCCGTCGCCCATGCGGTCTACACGGCACGGGGCGCCTACCCGAGCACGCTGGGCTACCGCGGCTACCCGAGTCGATCTGCACGTCGGTCAACGAGGTCGTCTGTCACGGCATACCCGACGACCGGCCGCTGCGCGAGGGCGACATCGTCAACGTCGACGTGACCGCCTTCGTCGACGGGATGCACGGCGACACGTCGGCCACGTTCGCCGTGGGAACCCTTGACCGGCCCACCGAGGGGCTGGTCGCCGCGACCCTCGAGGCCACCATGATCGGCATCGGCGCGGTCGCCCCGGGCCGCACCCATCGCGACATCGGGCGCGCCATAGAGCCGTTCGCCTCGGCGCGGGGCCTCGGTGTGATCCGTGACTACGGCGGTCACGGCATCGGGTCTGTCTTCCACGCCGCGCCCCACATCGCCCACGTCGACGAACGGGGCGGCGACGGCGTGGTGCTCGTGCCGGGGATGACGTTCACCGTCGAGCCCATGCTCACCGCGGGCACGCATCGCCACACCCGGTGGACCGACGGCTGGACCGAGGTCACCGACGATCTCCTGCCCAGCGCCCAGTTCGAGCACACGGTCGTGGTGACCGACACCGGGGTCGAGATCCTCACCGTGACGGCCGACGGCGACACCTCGGTCCGCTGGCCCAACGTTCCGACCCGCGCCGCGGTGCGGTCGGAGTGAGCGGCTGATGTTCCTCACGACCGACGACCTCGAGGCCGGGGTACCGCACGTGGAGGCCTCCCCGAGGGACGCCGGCACGCTCGAGCTCATCGTGCGGCGGCCGGCCGTCGACCAGCGCGAGGTCGTCGAACGGGCCGAGCTCGGCGTCGAGGACGGCCTCGTGGGTGACGGCTGGGCGGCCCGGGGCCAACCCGATCCTGAACGTCAGCTCACGCTGATGAACTGGCGGGCGGCCGCCCTCTTCTCCCCGGACGAGGAGCGGCGCTCGCTGGCCGGCGACCAGCTGTTCGTCGACCTCGACCTGCGCGGCGACAACCTGCCCGCCGGCTCGAGGCTCGCCATCGGCGACGCCGTGGTCGAGGTCACGCCGCCACCGCACCGGGGCTGCCGCAATTTCTCGGCCCGGTTCGGCGGCGGCGCCCTGCGCCTGGTGAACTCGCCGATCGGCGTGGCCCTCAACCTCCGCGGCATCAACGCCCGGGTCGTGCGCGGCGGGTCCATCGCCCGAGGCGACGTGATCCGCAGGCTCTGATCAGCGGTTGGTGTTGCCCGCATCGACCGGCAGGGCGAACCCGGTGACGTCGCGGGCCTCGTCCGAGGCGAGGAACAGCACGGCGTTGGCGATGTCGACGGGATCGACCCGCTCGACCTCGAGGGTGTTCATGAAGATCGGACCGAGGAGGGGCTTCGACACGTAGATGCCCTCAGCCCCGCTGATGTTGCCCATGGCGGTGTCGACCCCGGTCGGATGGACGGTGTTGACCCTTATGTTCCGGTCGGCCAGCTCGTTGGCGAGGCTGCGGGCCAGCCCGAGCAGCCCGTGCTTGGCCACGACGTACGGCATCGGAACGGGAGGCCCTTGAGCCCGGCGGTCGAACTGGTGATCACGATCGAGCCGACGCCCGAGGCGATGAGGTGGGGGATCGACGCCTGCTGGGTGTGCCAGACGCCGGTGAGGTTGATGTCGATCGTGTCCTGCCAGACGCGGTCGGTGACCTCGTCCCAGGTCTGAATGGTGCAGATGGCGGCGTTGGCCACCACGATGTCGAGCCGCCCGAGATCGACGACGGCCCGGTGCAGCGCGGCCCGCAGGCCCTCGGTGTCGCGGACGTCGGCCCGGGCGGTCACCACCCGGCGCCCCAGCGACCTGACGCCATCGGCCGTCTCCTCCAGTCCTTCCGCCGTCCCCATCTGGTAGTCGACGAGGTCGAGCTGTTCGCACAGATCGATGGCGATGACTGTCGGCGCCCTCCCCGGCCAGCCGGAGGCAGTGGGCCTGGCCCTGCCCCTGCGCGGTTCCCGTCACGAACGCCACCTTGCCGTCGACTCGTCCCATCAACTTCCTCCTCTGTGTCGTCTGGGGCTCGAATATCGAGCCGAATCCACCACAGAATGATCGCCGCGCCGTGCGATGCTGCCGGCCGTGCGCTTCATCGTCTACGGAGCCGGAGCGGTCGGCGGCGTGGTCGGCGCCCGGTTGGCCGAGGCCGGGCACGAGGTCGTCCTGATCGCCAGAGGACCCCACCTCGACGCCATCCGCCGGCGCGGGCTGACGGTTCGATCGCCGGGCCGCGAGGTGTCGGTCGACGTGCCGGCCGCCGCCGATCCCGCCGACGTCGGTGTGGCGCCGGGCGACGTCGTGCTCCTGGCGATGAAGGGCAACGACACCGCCGCCGCGCTGGACGCCCTCACCGTCGCCGCCGCCGACCCCGAGGCCTTCGCGGTGGTGTGCCTCCAGAACGGCGTGGCCAACGAGCGGGCCGCGCTGCGCCGCTTCCCGAACGTCTATGGCGTCTCGGTGATGTGCCCGACCGCCCACCTCGAGCCCGGGCTGGTCGAGGCGTTCTCCGGCCCGATCGAGGGCGTGCTCGACATCGGTCGCTACCCGACCGGTGTCGACGCCACCGCCGAGTCGGTCGCCGCCGCGCTGTCGGCCGCCACGTTCGTGTCGGAACCCCGACCCGACATCATGGCCTGGAAGCACGCCAAGCTCCTGCTCAACCTGGCGAACGCCGTCGACGCCGCCGTGGCGTGGGACGACGATGCCCGCCACGTGGTCGAGCTGGCCCGGGCCGAGGGCGAGACCTGCCTGGCCGCGGCCGGGATCGACGTGGTGCCGGCGCCGGAGGAGCGGGCCCGGCGGGACGGCCTGATCGACACCAAGTCGCTCGACCCTGCCGAGCGGCCGGGCGGGTCGTCGTGGCAGAGCCTGGCCCGCGGCACCGGCTCGGTCGAGGTCGACTATCTCAACGGCGAGATCGTGCTGCTGGGCCGGCTCCACGGCGTCGCCACGCCGGTGAACGAGCTGCTGCAGCGGGTGGCCAAGGAGATGGCCGCCCACCGGTCACCGCCGCGAAGCCGCTCGGCGTCCGAGCTGCTCGCCCGGCTCTGATCAGCTGCCGGCCCGCTCCAGCCTCCAGTCGGGCCAAACTCGACGCAGTAGGCACCCCTGGCGGCGCGACGTGCGTCGAGAATGCGCGGTCGCCGGTCCCGCCTCGGCCGCAACCGCCGCTCAGACCCGTCGATGACGGTCGACGGGCACGGGCGCGACGGCGACGACCGCGTCCACCGGCAGCGGCCCGTAGACGTGGGGGAAGACCTCGGCGCCGCCGTCGAGGTTCTCTCATCGGATCTCGGCCGGCACCCGGGCCGGATCGATCGTGAGGACGACCAGGTCGGCGTCGTCGTCGGCGTAGACCAGCCGGAGGACGGGGTCGATCTGATGGGCGACCGAGCAGTGGATGAACCCGACGTCGTCGAGGGTGGCGCCGCGGGTCGAGACGCGGTACTCGCCGCTCGTCTGGGCCTGGCGCCACTCGCTCGACCGGGCGATGTGGAAGATCGGACCGTCGACGACCTCAGGCCGTGCGGCGGGCCCGGGCCCGGGACATCGTCCGGCGCGACGCCCACTTCTCGGCCAGGTCGTCGCAGATCTCGGCCGCGGCGTCGATGAACGGCGCCAACGCCGGCGACGGACGCCGGTTGGCATGCCACGCCACCCCCAGCCGGCGGGGCGGCGCGGGTGGCTTGATGGGGATGACGGCCACCGTCGGGTCGTTCTCGTCCACCGCGAGCAGCGGCAGGACGGCGTAGCCCAGCCCGCTGGAGATGCAGCCCTGCACCGTCGGGTTGTCGTCGGAACGGAACACGTAGGTGGGCCGGTCGGCCAGGCCGTGGAAGCACTCGTCGATGATCGACTGGCAGCCGGCGTTGCGGATGCCGATCATCGGGAGACCCACGATCTCGTCGGCGCGCACGGAGGAGCGATTGGCCTCCGGCGCGTCGGCCGGGGCGACGAACACGAGTGGGTCGTCGAGCAGCCACCGGGTGTCGAGCGGCGCGTCGCCGAGCACCTCGAGCTCGATGAACGAGAGGTCGAGCTCGCCCGCCTCGACCTTGCGCAGCAGGTCGTCGCAGTCGTAGGCCTCGTACAAGGTCACCTCGATGCCGGGCCAGTCGGTCCTGAAACCCCGCAGGAGTCGGGGGAGGATCTTGGTGCCGACGCTCTGCATGGTCCCCACCCTGAGCTCGCCCCGCTCGCCCGACTCGAGCGCGCGGAGGTCGGTCGCGGCCGTGCTCACCCGGGCCAGCACGGCTCGGGCATGGCCGAGCAGGGTCTCGCCGGCCGGGGTGATCTGCACCGGCCTGGGCCCGCCCGGCCGTTCGAACAAGCTGGTGCCGACGATGCGCTCGAGCATGCCGATCTGCTGGCTTACGGCCGACTGGGTGTAGCCCAGCCACTCGGCCGCTCGGCTGAAGGAACCCGATTCGGCCACCGCGACCAGGGCCATGAGGTGGCGCAACTCGAGCGCCGGCCAGGGCAGACCGGGCGGCGCGGGGGCGGCGGTGACGGGCGTCACGCCGTGGGTGGGAATAGTAGCAGCCATGATGGTCACCAATCATAGCTTCGATTGCGCTTATGGACTACGTCCGTCATGCTGGTCCTCATGTTCCTGGCCACCTGCCTGTCGTGCGGCCGTCGAGAGCTTCGCAGTACGAGGAGCATCGACGCGCTGGTGAACACCTCCCATGGTGTCGAGCTCCACTTCACCTGCCGCGTCTGCGGCGCAACAGGCGTCATCGGCGGCAGCGCCGGCGTCGTCCCCCTTCCGGCCCACCCGGCCCACCAGGCCGCCTGAGTCTTCGGGTTCGGCCCAGGCCCGGGCGGGGTCGTACGCTCGGCCCATGACGGCCACCGCTGACGCTGCTGCCACCACCGGCGAGGAACGGGTCGACCGGCTCGTCGACCAGCTGCTGGCGGCGCACGACCCGACCGCGGCCGACTTCCTCGGCGCCCAGTACGACGTCGGCCTGGCGTGGGTCCACTTCCCTGAGGGGTTCGGCGGGCTCGGGCTGTCGCCCAGGCTCCAGTCCCCGGTGAACCAGCGGCTGTTCGCCGCCGGCGCACCCGTGCCGTTCGCCCGCAATCCGATCGGCTACGGCATGGGCGCACCGACGGTGCTCACCCACGGCTCCGAGGAGCAGTCGCGCCGGCTGCTGCGCCCGCTCTTCACCGGCGAGGACATCTGGTGCCAGCTGTTCTCCGAGCCGGGCGCCGGATCCGACGTGGCCGCCCTGGCCACCCGGGCCGTCCGCGACGGTGACGAGTGGATCGTGAACGGCCAGAAGGTATGGACCACGTTGGCCCATGTGGCCAAGTGGGGGATGCTCGTCGCCCGCACCGACCCGGACCAGCCCAAGCACAAGGGCATGACCTACTTCGTGGTCGACATGAAGACGCCGGGCGTAGAGGTCAAACCGCTCTACCAGATCACCGGCGAGGCCGAGTTCAACGAGGTGTTCTTCACCGACGTCCGCATCCCGGACGGCGATCGGCTGGGCGACGTCGGCGAGGGCTGGCGGGTGTCGCTGACCACGCTGATGAACGAGCGGGTCGCTATCGGCGGCAACGTCACCCCCCGCGGCGCCGGGCTGATCGGCGAGGCGGTCAGGTTGTGGCGGACCGGCGGCCACGACGACCCGGCCCGCCGCGACGAGCTCATGCGGCTGTGGACCGAGGCCGAGGCGCTCAGGCTCACCAACATCCGGGCCCAGCAGCTCAGGGCCAAGGGAACACCAGGCCCGGAGGGATCGATCGGCAAGGTGGTCAGCGCCGACCTCAACAAGAAGATCGCGGCCTTCTCGCTCGGGCTGTTGGGAGCGGAAGGGATGCTGTACCCGAGCGGCTACGTCTTCGAGCGGCCCCGCCATGCCAACCCGTTCGTGAACCCCCAGCAGTCGTTCCTGCGGACCAGGGCCAACTCGATCGAGGGCGGCACGTCCGAGATCATGCGCAACATCCTGGGCGAGCGCGTCCTGGGCCTCCCCGGCGAACCCCGGGCCGACAAGGAGCTCCCCTGGAGCGAGGTGCCCCGCAGCTAACTTGACTAAACTCGGCCGCCCCCACCCGGCCCCGGCCCCTTCGAATGTTGGGTGGTTATCGCGCCCATGGGCGCGATAACCACCCGAAGTTCGGTGGTGTGGTCAGGCCGGGGCCAGGTAGAGGTGGACCTCGACCGTGCCACGGTCCTCGACCGTGACCACGCCGGCCACGTTCGGCGGCTCGATGGCGAAGTCGGCCATGTCGATCTCGACCCCACCCGCGATCTCGATCCTCGGCTCCGAGCCGCCGATGATCGCCGCCTCCAGCGGGATCGACACCGTCCGGGTCGCCCCGTGCAGCGTGAGCTCGCCGACGGCGGTGACCGACCGGCGTTCGCCGGGAGCCGGGATGGTGCCGAGCTCGATCGGCTCGGTCAGCCGGAAGCTCGTCGTCGGGAACTCTCTGGTCTCGAGCCCGCGGCCCCGAAGGACGTCGTCGCGCCGACCGTCGTCGCTGAGCAGGGTCGACAGGTCGGCCGTGACCTCGGCCGCGGTGATCGTCGTGCCGTCGATCGCGACCATGCCATCGACCTGTCGGGTCCGGCCGACGGCCTCGCGGGGCCGGCCGACGCCGAGCACCGTCTCGGTGACCCGGTAGCCGGCAAAGCTGTCGGCTTCGTCGGTCTCGGCCCTGGTCAGCACCACCCAGGTCCCGTCGAGCGAGGTCGGGCCCTCGGCCCCATCGCCGGCGGCGGTGTCGTCGCCGACCGGCTCGGACAGCGCCGCCGGGGGAGGTGCGTCCCCGGCGAAGAAGAAGTAGTAGACGGCCGCGCCCGCCACGGCCACGACGAGCAGGGCGGTCACGAGGAGGATGGCACGGGTGCGACGGGCCACGGCCATGGAGGGAGATACGGTCGGGCCGGGCGCGGTGTTCAGCGTTCGAGCTCGGCGCCCTCGTCGACCAGGGCGTCGATGTCGGCCAGGTGCACGAGCGCCTCGCCCTGGCTGACGATCGGGTGGCGGGTGTAGCCGATCACGACCCCTGTGGCTGGCGCCTTCACCGGCCTGGTCCACGAGCCCAAGGCGTCGGCGATCTCGCCGATCGAGTCGTTCCTCTGCACCAGCTGACCCGGGTAGACGTCGATGCGCAGGATCCCGGCCCGGCGGGCCCGCTCCCACCGCGTGCGCCGCACGAAGACCGGGCGCTCGCCCTCGCCCACGTCGTCGGCCGGGCGCATGCCGAGCTCGGCCATCACCCGCAGCGTGCCGTCGACCCCAACCCTGATCGCGTTCTCGTTGAACCGATGCGCCTCGCCCCCCTCGTACACCAGCAGCGGGATTCCGCGGCGGGTGCACACCGACCGCAGCGAGCCGTCGCGGTGCGGGGCGTGCACCACCACCGGGGGACCGAAGGCCCGCGCCAGCCGCCACATGTCGGGCACGCCGAGGTCGACCCGGAGGTGGGGGAGGTTGGTCCTGTGGTTCGTTCCGCTGTGGAAGTCGACGCCATAGTCGCACCGGCTGACCACCTCGGTCATGAACAGGTGGGCCAACTGCGAGGTGAGCGAGCCGCGTGCCGATCCGGGGAACGACCGGTTGAGGTCGCGCCGGTCGGGGAGGTAGCGCGTCTCGTTGACGAAGCCGAAGACGTTGACGATCGGGACCGCGATCACCGTGCCGTGCAACTCCCGCGGCTTCAGCAGCCGCAGGACCTGGCGGATGACCTCGACGCCGTTGAGCTCGTCGCCGTGGATGGCGGCGTTGAGCCACAGCTTGGGGCCGGGGCGCAACCCGTTGACCACGGCCACGGGCAGCGACAGCGACGTGTCGGTCGGGAGCTTGGCCACCGGGATCTCGATGTTGCGGCGGCGTCCGGCCGCGACCGTCACCCCGCCGACGGTGATCGGCTCGTTCCGAGGCAGCCGCCGGCGGGGCTCGGCCGGCTCAGCCCCGGGCACGGCGGGACTGCGGCGTCTGCGGCGCCGGGTTCCGCTCGAGGAACTCGATGATCTTGCCCGCGACGTCGATGCGTGTCGCGGTCTCGACCCCCTCGAGGCCGGGCGAAGCGTTGATCTCGATGACGACCGGGCCGTGGTTGGAGCGGAGGATGTCGACCCCGGCCACGTTCAACCCGAGGGTTCTGGTGGCCTTGACCGCCAGCCGCCGCTCCTCGGGGGCGAGCTTCACCACCTCGGCCGTCCCCCCGCGATGCAGGTTGGAACGGAAGTCGCCCGGCGCCCCGGTCCGCTTGATCGCGGCGACCACCCGCCCGCCCACCACCAGGGCCCTGATGTCGCTGCCGCCCGCCTCCTTGATGTACTCCTGCACCAGGATGTTGGCGTCGAGCTGGCGGAAGGCGGCGATGACCGCCTCCGCCGCCCGCTTGGTCTCGGCCAGCACCACGCCGACGCCCTGGGTGCCCTCGAGCAGCTTGACCACCACCGGTGCCCCGCCCACCGTGTCGAGCAGCCCGTCGATGTCCTTGGTCGAGTGGGCGTACCCGGTGACCGGCAGCGGGATCCTGTTGTCGGCCAGCAGCTGCAAGGCCCGCAGCTTGTCCCGCGCCCGGGCGATCGACTGCGACGGGTTGGCCGACTGCGATCCGATCAGCTCGAACTGGCGGACCACGGCGGTGCCGTACACGGTGTGGGTGGCGCCGATGCGGGGGATGACGGCGTCGATGCCTTCGAGCGGCTGGCCCTGGAAGAAGACCTGCGGGCGTTGGGACGCCACGTTCATGTAGCAGCGGAGGTAGTCGATGATCCGGACGTCGTGGCCCCGCGCCGCACCGGCTTCCTTGAGCCGGTAGGTGCTGTAGAGCGACGCGTCGCGGGAGAGGATGGCGATCTTCATGGTGATGGGTCTCGACCCTCAGTCGGGCCGAGGCGGCGCAACGCTATCGCCACCACCGATGAATGATCGGCTCGGGTCGACGATGAACCGGCGCCGCACCGCCGACCGGCCGAGCAGAATGCGAAACCCCATCTCGTCCCGGTTGGTCAGGGTCAACTCCACCCTTCGGCTCCGACCGAAGAGACGGATGCGGCTGGCGATCACCGGTCGCACCTCGCGGTCGCCGTTGGAGCTGCGGACCTCCCGGTACTCCACCAGCGGCGCGGACGCCTCGACCACGTTGGCGTCGTCGTCCTGGAAGGGGTGGATGAAGAACCGGATCACGGTGGCGTCGGTCGAGACCCGCTCGTGGGTGAGGTCGAACGCGTGGAGCGTCGATGAGCGGGCCCCGGTGTCGACCTTCGACTTGATGGCGGCCACGCCGAGGTCGGGGAGGGAGATCCATTCGCGCCACCCGATGAGCAGCTTCTCCGCCGGCGGCTTTGTCACGGCCTGAGTCTGGCCGGTTTCGGCCCGTTAGCCTCCCCCGGATGCTGTTCCTCGGCGAGGACCTCCTGGCCTGGCTGGTGCTGGCCCTCGGCGGCGCGCTGCTCGTCGGCAACCTGCTGGCCGTGGTGCGGCCGCCCGAGCGACCTCACGACGGCGAGCTGGCCCGGGCCCCGCTGGGGCGCTCGCTGGTGATGGCCGGCGTCGGGCTGGTGGCCACCGTCTGGGCCATCGCCTCGCTGGCCGCGGGCTGAGCCGACCGGGCGGCCTCGGTCGCCCGCGCCACCAGCTCCGCCGGACCGGCGATCAAGAGGTATTCGACGTTGTGCAGCCGGGCCGGCCGGCCCACCCGCTCGCCGCTCGGGTTGTAGATGCCGATGCGGGCGCCGACGTAACGGGGCAGCTCGAAGGCCAGCACCTCGACCGCGCGCCGCCCCGAGCACATGGCCAGCAGATCGTCGAGGTCGAGCCACGACTCGTCGTTGTACGAGAGCACGACGACCGGCGCCGGCACCCGCTCGATCACCTCGGCCAGGGCCGCCGGCATCTCGCGCCGCCGATTGAACGGGCTTCGTCCCTCCGGGCCACGGAGGTCGATCCGCTTGCAGGCCACGCCGTAGTGCTCGGGCGCGTCCCATGCCACCATCGTCTCCCAGATGTGGTAGTTCGCCAGGTAGCGGTGCTGGTTGTACGGCGGGTCGAGGTACGCGAGGTCGAACGCGCCGACGTCGGTCGCGGTCACCACCGCGCAGGCGTCGCCCCGGATGGCCCGGCCCGGGCCGGCCAGCAACGACGGCGTCCGCAGGGCCAGCGGCTGGTGCGAGCGCGCCGACCAGCGTTTCACGTAGGCCATCTGCACGCCGGTGGTGGAGTCGACCCGGTCGGCCGCCTCGATGAGGCTGGTGAGCAGCACAGGGAACAGCTCATGATCCACCCACTCGCGGTCGATGGCGTCGCGCACGGCGTCGATGCGCTCACCGTTGAAGGGCTGGAAGAACCTCGACCGCAGGCAGAAGGTCTCGGTCACGTAGCCGGCCCGGCCCGGAAGCTGGTTCAGGTGGTCGATCGCCGCGCCCAGCTCGGTGCGGTCGACGGCCCGGCCGTCGGTGGCGATGTAGCACCGGGCGAAGATGTCGGCGTAGCGGGCCGAGTCGACCGCGGTGACGACCACGCCTCGGCGCTTGAGCTCCTGGGCCACCCGCGTCGTGCCGGCGAACAGGTCGATGGCCGACCGCGCTCCGATGGCGTCGGCGATGGCCCCGACGACTGGTACCAGCCTCCGCTTGGAGCCGAGGTACTTGATCACGCGGGCTGGACAGCCACGTCGAGGGCCACGGCGACGGCCTCGTCGAGCGCGAGCGCCGCTCCTCGAGCCCGAATCGTCGCCGCCTGCTCGCGGCCGAGGGTGGCGTCGAGCTCCTTGACCAGCTGGGCCTGGGCCTCGGCCTCGGCCCCCGGCGCGGGAAGCTGGATCGCCGCCCGCACGCCCTCGGACGCCCCCTTGAGGAGGGCGGCGCGTTCGGCCGCGCCGCGGGCGTTGGCGATGCGAGCCAGGGCGTCGAGCTGCGAGGCGATGCTGCCCCGGTGGCCCAGCCGCCGGCCCAGGGCGAGCGCCTCCGACAGGGCCGCCTCGGCCTCGTCGTACCGGCCCATAGCGGCCATGGCGCCACCGATGATCCGCAGCGCCGAGGTGATCCCCTCCCGGTACGGCACGGCCCGGTAGTGGTCGAGGCTCTCGCGCCCGAGCCGGGCCGCCCGCTCGTGGTCACCCAGCGCGGCCGCCAGCGACGCCTGGTTGTCAAGCACCAGGCCGATGGTCATGCGCTCGCCCAGGCGGCGGCTCATCGACAGGGCGGTGTCAAGCAGGCGTCCAGCCTCGTCCAGCTCGCCGCGGTCGCGGTGGATGCGGGCCAGCAGGGCCCGGTGCTGGGCCCCGAAGATGAGCGAGCCGGCCTCGTCGGCCCGCGTGACCGCCTGCCGCTGCACCTCGAACGCCCGGTCGAGCTCGCCTTTGGCCCACCGGGCCGAGGCCATCCCACTGGTCGCGTCGGCGCGCAGGGCCCACTCGAGCCGCTCGGTGGCCAGTTCGGCGGTGCGGCCGTAGAAGTCGAGGGCCCGGTCGATGTCGCCGGCGGCCGAGCTCACCATCGCCGCGCCGTACAGGACGAGCACCCGGTCCCGGTCGCGGTCGTGCTCGGTCACCCTGAGCGCGGCCCGGAGCCAGATGCGGCCCTCCTCCAGGGCACCCCACATATGCCACGGCCAGCCCAGATGGCCGGCGATGGCGACACCGACTCGGGCCCGTTCGCGGTTGGCGTCGTCGGCGAAGCACCACTGGAGCGCGGCCCGCAGCTGGTCCTGCTCGGCCTCGAGGATCGCCAGGGCCGAGCTCGACTCGGCCGTGTACAGCGCCGGCTCGTGCCGCTCGACCAGCGACCGGTAGTAGCCGGCGTGCCGGTCGCGGACGGCGTCCGCCTCGCCTCGTTCGATCAACCGGTCGGCGCCATACTGCCGCAGCGTTTCGAGCAGCACATACCGGTCGCCGTCCCTGGTCACCAGCGACACGTCGACCAGCCGGGCCAGCCACGGGACCACCGCGCTGGGGGCCAACGGCTCGTCCCCGCAGATGACGGCCGCGGCGTCGGCGCCGAACGGACCGGTCATCACCGAGAGCCGATCGAACACGTGCTGCTCGTCGGCGGTCAGCAGCTCGTAGCTCCATTGCACGCACGCCGCGAGGGTCTGGTGGCGCGGCAGTGCGGCGCGGTTGCCCCTGGTCAACAGCAGGAACCGCTCGTCGAGGCGGTCGGCGATCTGCGTGACGGCGAGCGAGCCGGTCAGGGCCGCGGCCAGCTCGACCGCCAGCGGGATACCGTCGAGCTGCTCGCAGATGCGGACGACGGCGCCGGCCTCGGCCTCGCCGGTGAAGGGACCGGCCCCCGCGCCCGCGGCCCGGTCGACGAAGAGCTGGACGGCATCGGCGGTCGGCAGCGACGGCACGACGTAGACCCGCTCGCCCGGTACGCCGAGCGCCTCCCGGCTGGTGGCCAGCACCGAGCTCCCGGCTCCCGACCGGAGCAGGGCGGCGGCGAGCGTGGCGGCCGCATCGATGACGTGCTCGGCGTTGTCGAGCACGAGCAGCATGCGCCGGTGGGCCAGGTAGCCGGCGAGCGAGTCGACCAGGGGGCGACCGGGCTCGGCCCGCACCCCGATGGCGGTGGCCACCGCGTCGGGTACGAGCGCCGGGTCGCTCAGCGCGGCCAGCTCGACCAGCCAGACGCCGTCGCCGAACCCGTCGACCAGGCTGCCGGCGACCTCGACGGCCAGCCGGGTCTTGCCCCCGCCGCCCGGACCGGTGAGGGTCACCAGCCGGTGCCCGCCGACGAGGGCGGCGATGTCGGCCCGCTCCTGCTCCCGGCCGACGAAGCTGGTGAGCTGGGCCGGGAGGTTCGTGGCCCTGGGCCGGGGCGGCCGGCGAGAGGTTTCGTCCTGGCGGAGGATGGCGTACTCGATGGCCCGCAACTCCGGTCCTGGGTCGAGTCCCATCTCGTCGAGCAATGCCTGGCGCAGTTCTTCGAATGCGGCCAGCGCCTCGGCCTGGCGGTCGGACCGGTAGAGGGCGAGCATCTGCTGGCCCCGCAGCCGTTCCCGGAGCGGGTGCTCGGCGACCAGCCGGGTCAGCTCGCCGAGCAGGTCGTGGTGGCGCCCGAGGGCCAGGTCGGCGTCGATGCGCCACTCGACGGCGGCCAGCCGCAGCTCCTCGAGCCGGACGATCTCGCCCTGGGCGAAGGCCTCGTAGGCCAGGTCGCCGAGGGCCGGGCCCCGCCACAGGTCGATGGCCTCACCCAGCACGGTCGACGCCCGTGAGGGCTCCTCGTCGACCAGGCCGGAGCCCAGGGCGAACAGCCGCTCGAACCGGGTGACGTCGAGCTCCTCGGTGTCGATGACCATCACGTAGCCGGGGGCGCGGGTCACGATGACGTCCCACCGGCTGGTGCGGCTCCGGTCGGGTTCGATGACCTTGCGCAGCCCCGATATGTACCCGTGGACCAGGGTCGGCGCGCTGGACGGCGGGCGTTCGCCCCAGAGCGCGTCGACTATGCGATCGAAGGCCACGACCTGGTTGGCGTGGACGAGGAGGAGCGCGAGCAGGGCGCGTTGGCGCGGGGGACCCAGGTCCAGCGGCTCGTCGCCGCGGACGACCTCGAGCGGCCCCAACAGCCGATATTCCACCGCGACACGCTAAACGACGACCGGTCGGGTCGGGTTTAGTCGGCGTCTAGTCGTCGTCGAGAGCCCTCACGCATCGTGTCCCCTTCACTGAGGAGAGAGCGATGGCTTCGACGGGCGCGGGCGCACCCGACCACAACTGGGCTGGAGATCGGTCATGCATGCCGCTGTCATGCCGATGAGGCCCCTGGCCGCCGTGGGCGGGGACGGCAGCGCGGTCGACGCGGCCGAGGCCGATGTCGCCGCGGTCGGCGGGCCGGGCGACCCCGGTGCCCCCGGTGCGCCCGGTCCCGGCC
>JBOGGX010000038.1:0-2458 GCA_050744245.1 Acidimicrobiales bacterium | reverse complement strand
AACCCGTGACCATCGCCGTCGAAACCGGTCTGCTCCGCCAGGCGGGCGACCTCGTCCGCCAGACCGCCCCGGCGGTCACGAGCCCGGCCGACCTCTACCAGGAGGATCTCGGTCTCACCGATGCGGGGGGTGAACCGCAGTTGGTGGCCGCCGTCGATGACGCCCAGTTCATGTGGCGAACCGCTCTGGCCGCCCTGGCCGAGCTGGTCGAACAGGTCGGGGTGCTGGCTCGCGCGGCCGCAGATGCGTACGACGCGACGGAGACCAGCGCTCGGGAGGCCTTCACGGCCACCGGCGACCGTGTCCGCCAGGCACGCGGGGGGAGGGCGTAACCATGGCCGCGATCGAGGGCAACCCGGGCGCCGCACTGGGCCTGGCCGACCGCTTCGACATCGCCGCCGGCGACCTGGAGGCCGTGACCGGTCGCCTCGATCAAGCCATGGCCCGGGCCGGCTCCTGGGACGGCATCGCCGCCAACGCCTTCCTCGCGTGCGTTGGGCGGCTCAAGGTGCAGTTCGGCCAGGCCGCGTCTCATCACCGCACGGCGGCGGGAGCGCTCCGGCAGTTCGGCCGCAACTTCGCCGATGTCCTCGCCCGTCAGCCCGACGCGCCACGCCGACCTGCGGGAGCGTCGGCGCTGGAATCGACCGATCCCTACCGGCAGGCTCTGTTGGACGGCTTCCGCGACGCGCAGGGTCGTTACGACCATCGCCGGGCTCCGCGAGGAGCTCCGGGCCCATGCCCGGGCGGCGGCCGGTCCGCTGGCCGACGTGGCTGCCGCGTCACGGGCGTTCAGGTTCCAACCGCTCGACGTCTTCCTCAACGGTGCCCTCATCGACACGCCGGTCACCGCCGACGACATCGCCGCGCTATACGACCTCATCCGGGACGTTGAATCCCGACTGGGTGGCGAGGTCACCTCCGAAGGGTTCGGCGCCGCCGCCGACATCGCGCCGCTCGTCGACGCCGGCGACATCGACGTCGTCCGCGAGGAGCTACGCGGACGCTTCGGCCCTCGCGTCGACGACCCGGACTTCGTCATCGGGTTCTTCGGTGGGCTCGGTCCCGGTCGATTTCTGAACCTCGTCGACGGGCTGGGCGGGACCTCCGAGCTACCGGTGCTGCTGCGAGGCTTCGCGCGGTTCACCACGGACGGCAGGTCGGCACCGAGCTTCGCCAGCGGAGCCGACATCGACCAGCTCGACACGATCCTCAACACCGACCCGACGCTCACCTTCGGCGAGGACTTCCTGGTCGCCGCCGGAAACCGCGCCCTCGAACAGGATGTCGGCTGGCGAGTGGCGGGTGTGCACCCTAACAACGGCGATCCGGTCTACGTCTTCGAGGTCGCACCCGAGCTCGATCGGGTGATGGGTGCGGTCGCGCGCAATCCGACGGCGTCGGCTCACGTGCTGCTCGGGACGACGACGTTCACGGCCGACTTTCCGGCAGGCATGATGGGGGTCCCGCCGGCCATCCACCAAGAGCGGACCGTGTCGAACGTGGTGATCCTGCTTCGGACCGGGAACCAGGACCAGGTTCCGCCGCTCGAACCCGAGGGGATCGCGGCGGTCATCCGGGCGGGCACCTCGCCGGAGCTCGCGGATGCGAGCTCACCCCTCCACAACAACGCGTTGGTCGAGGTCGCCGAGGCCCTCGATGACAACCTGGTTCGGTTGCCCGTGTACAAGCCTCAGGGAATGGGGGGAGCGCCGATCTTCGACCAACGCGCCGAGCACCGGCTCGATCCCTACATGGCCGAGGTCGTCGCCGAGGTGTATTGCGACAACACCTCCCGGTTCGCCGAGGCGGCCGATGTCGTACCCGGTTCGCTCGCCGATACCGACCCGGTCACCGGCCAGGACGGGGGTGGCCGATCCCGGCTGAACCGGGCGCACGTCTCAACCATCCTCGAATCGGTCCTCGAGCTCGACGATGACCGCCTGCTGGCTCGAGTTCTCGAGGCGACCAGGGTCGAGGTGCATGCGACCATCCTCGAGGCCACGGGATGGAACATCCCCCAGAGCGAGGGAGTCTCGGTGTTGGACGACGCCGTTGCTCTCAGTGGCACCTTCGTGGCCGCGTACGACACCGCCCACGACTCCCGTGTCTTCGCCGAGATCGCTGCCGCGGTCGAGCGCCAGCAGCAATTGAGCGACGCAGTCACCGTCGGAGGCACGCTGCTCGCGACCATCGCCGGTCCAGCCGGCGCGCTGCCTGCGGGGCTGCTCGAGCTGGGCGCGGGAGCGATCGGATCCGCCTTGGCCCCGGACGTCGCCCTCTCGCCGGACCAGGCGGGGGAGTTCTTCGACCACCTGGCGGCGGGCACCGGTGCTCGGTCAAACATCGGCGACCTGGTCGTGTACTACCGGTACGAGAGCGCCCTCGCCGACCCCACGGCGCCGGGCGCTCAGGATTTCGTCACCGCCATGAACGATCTGCTGCCCGACTACATGTT
>JBOGGX010000037.1:0-22189 GCA_050744245.1 Acidimicrobiales bacterium | reverse complement strand
GGCGGTCGCCGCGGCCCGAGCCGAGGCGCTCGGGCTGGCCAACGTCACCACCCGCCAGCTCGACCTCGAGCGCATCGACGAGCCGGACGCCTCCTATGACGTCGTCGTCTGCCGCGAGGGCCTGATGCTGGTCCCCAACCCAGCTCGGGCGATGCGCGAGATCCGGCGCATCCTGCGGTCGGGCGGACGCGCCGCGGTGGCGGTGTGGGGACCACGACAGCACAACCCGTGGCTCGGGGCCCTCTTCGACGCAGTCTCCACCCACACCGGCATGCCCGTACCGCCGCCGGGCATCCCCGGCCCCTTCTCTCTCGAAGACGCCGACGCGCTCGCCGTCCTGCTGTCCGATGCCCAGCTCACCGACATCGCCGTCACCGAGGTGGCAACCCCACTGAGGGTTTCGTCGTTCGAGGAATGGTGGACCGTGGTTCCCTCCCTCGCCGGGCCGATCGCCCAAGTCCTCTCGTCGCTGCCCGAGGACGTCAGCCAGGCGACCCACGCCACCGCGGCGAAGACGCTCGAGCCGTACGCGACGCCGAACGGCTACAACATTCCCGGCGTCAGCCTCGTCGGCGCCGGACGCCGCCCATAGGCGGCCGCGTCGCAGGATGGTCGCCAATGTCCTCGCCCCTCCCGACGTTCTGGGGCCACCGAGCACCGGTGAGCCGCGTCCCAACCGTCTGATTGGTCGGCTTCGCGCCCGGGGACCCGGTCTGCCAACTGCTCGAGGAGGTTGGCTCAGCGCTGCAGAAAGACAACAGCATCGGACGGGAGGGCAGCCTCGTTGACGAGTTTGTCGAGTGCGCCGACCAGAGCCCCGATAAAGGTTCGATCCTGAGGAAAGGCCTTGGTCGAGATCAACACGAGCCCGGCGTGAGTTCGGCCCGATGCCTTGTAGCGCTGATCGAGGGGGACAAAGTCCTTGATGTTGGCCGTCACGAGCGCCCGACCGGCAGTGGCTGCCACAGCAAGGATCTCCTCGTCGGGCCGGGCTGTCAGCGCCGGATCTTCGACGACAGCCGTGACGTCGTGGCCGCGGGCCCGGAGCTGTTCGGCGACAGTGCCGCTGAACATCTCGTCAAGGAGAAGGGCAAGCGCCACGAGTTATCGGGCCAGGAGGTCGCGCTCGCGTCGCCAGGCCTCCTCGGCGGCCATCTCGGCGTGGTCTGCGGCGGCGATCTCGGCGTCAATCTCGGCCGGATAGCTCGCCCAGTAACTGATCGCTGTGCGCACCATCCGCAGGGGCACGCCCGTGTTGGCCACCACGACAACGAGGATCTCGTCCTCAGCCAACTCGGGTTCCGCGCCGCGGGCTGACTTGACGGCTCGCACGACTTCCCACACGTCCGGCCCACTGGCAAGCGCGGCCCGGCGTCCGGTTGAACCATCGCGGAACACGACTCCTGGATGCTCGGCCATCCGCAGGCCTTCGTCCACCAGCAGGTTGGCGGCCGCCGACATCGACAGGCCCGGGTGGGAGGCCGCAAATGACGCCAAGCGGCCGGCCACATCGGCCTCGAACCGCACTGGGGTCGGCGATCTCCGAGTCATCGACTACAGCGTAGTCGACCGTGGTTGCTGGCGTGGTGTCAAGCCGACACGGGGCTCAGCCCATCGCTGGCCTCCGCGTGTTCTGTTCTTGCTTCAGCGACTCTGGACCACGCCTGGAGCCGTCGATCTGGCGCGCTCACGGATCATTGCTCTCGCACTCAACACGTCCTTCGCTCTCGGCCGACAACGATGACTTCAGGAAAACGGGTGGAGTGCCGACGAACCGGCGATCAGGACGAGCGTCGACGGGGAGAAACCCCGTTCTTCAGAGGTTGTAGGCCGTCGGGTGCTTCGGCTGGTACAGCATGATGGGGTCGGCGCCAGGGACGTCCATCCTGGTGACGTGGCCCCAATCCTCGTCGGTGATCGGCGCTGAGAAGGGAATCCTTTGCTTCAAGCTCTGAACGGGTCGCTTCTATGTCGTCGCACATCAGGCTGATCTCATGATGGCGAGGTGAGTTGTACTCCTGCCCTCCCACACGCTGTGGGTGGGGTGCACTCCCATCACGCTGGGACCGGTGCGAAAGATCAGCCACCCAGGCTCGGACTCACGGTCCTCGACGTGGGGCCAGCCGAGGACGTCGCGCAAGAAGGCGCGCGTCGCCGGCGCGTCGTCGGCGTAGATCAGCGTGTGGATTGAGGTGATCATCGCGAAACTCTATGGCCGGTCGCCCGCGCTCCGCCGAGCGAAGCATGACAGCGTCGAGCGACGTGGGAATCCCCGCCAGGACAGCGGCCCGGTTCGCCTTACGACGCGCGTTCTGGTGCGAGCCGAGTCGCCAACGGACCCGTCTCGATCCGGCGCGATCGAGACCTTGCTTCGCCGGGCACACCCCACCAAGCTGTCGGTCCGCGAGGTCTACTGGCGGCTGGTGCCGGACATGACCTGCACGTTGTTCCTGTCCCGATTCGTTGGACCCGACGTGGTTCACTAACTAATGAATTGGGTGTGGCTACTTCGCGACGAGTGAGAGGTGCAGGTGGGACAAGGGGTTTTTCGGCTTCGTTGGGGTCGCGGAGTGTCGCTCAACCCGGGGTTATCGCGGTGTCGGGTTGATATCCCGGGGTTTGGGGCGTCTTGAGCGCCTAGCCGTCTGAGCTACGCCGGCGGCGGGGCCGGGTGGGACCGTGGAAGGGGTGCCCGGCATCGGCGGTGATCTGCTCGGCGGCTTTTCGGGAGATGTCTTGCATCTCGGTGAGGATCTCTTCGAGGCCGTGCCGGTTGGCGATCCACTCTCGGTAATGCTCGGCCTCCTCGGCAGAGATGATCCGCGACACGGTGCGGCCGTCTTGCTTCCACGACAGCTGCCAGTAGGGCCCGTGGCGTTGCACCGGATCCGCGCAGCGGCAGCGGGGGTTGTGGCAGGAGGTGTAGCGGCAGACCAGGCTGCCCTCGCAGGTGAAGCCCACATCGGCAAGGCGCGCCTTGACCGCCTCGTAGTCGGCGCGGAGTGCGTTGAGGCGGCGCTCCTGCTCGGAAAGACGCGTCCTGGTCATCGTCCAGTATTATACTGGACGTCGTGGGCTCGACGTCCATGGCCGGCCGGGGACCCCGTCCGGCGCTGGAGGCTCTGTGCGAGCTGGAGACCTTCTTGGCCCGCTCGGCGGAGGATCGCCTCAGCCTCGACGAGCTCGAGCGCGAATCGGAGCAGCGGGGCCGGGAGGTGGCGCGCTTGGCCCTTCAGGCGCATCTGGACGCAGCCGGCGACGGCGACGTTGGGGAGGCGATCGTCCTCGAAGGGGACGCAGGCCCGGTCCGGCTCGCCTACAAGAGGCTGCATGCCCGCTGGCTTGTGACCCGGGTGGGCGAGGTGCAGCTCAACCGGCTCGGATACGGCGCCCCCGGGTGCCAGAGCGTCCATCCCCTGGACGCCGCCCTTCGGCTCCCGGGTCGCTGCTACAGCTACGAGCTCCAGCGCCGCCTGGTGCGCCTGGCTGTCTGCGCTCCCTTCGACGAGGCAGTGGCCACCCTCGCCGACCTCACCGCCGTGGAGGTCCCAAAACGCTCGGCCGAGCAGATCCTCATCGACGCCGCGGCCGACTTCGAGGCCTTCTACCAAGGACGCGCCGACGCCGCGGCCGCCATCGGGGACGGAGAGATCCTGGTCGGCGCGATCGACTGCAAGGGCATCTCGATGGTCAAGCCCGATGGCGCCATCCGGGTCGTGAGGCGCAAGAAGGGGGACAAGGCCAACAAGAAGAAGATGGCAACCGTCGCCGCTGTCTTCTCCCAGCCGCCCCGGCTACGCACCCCCGAACAGGTCCTCGACAGCCTCTTCGCTACCACCGAAGCCGCTTCGCCAACACCGCGTCACTCCAGACCCACCGACAAGCGGGTCTGGGCCAGCCTGGTCTCAGGCAAGGACGACTTCATCGCAGACGTGAGAGCCGAGATGGACCGAAGGGACCCGGACCGGGGCCACACCTGGGTGATGGTCACCGACGGCGAACGGGCCCTGCAGCGGCGCGTAGCCGCCAACTTCGAGGGCGTCACGCTCGTGCTTGACCTTCTTCACGTCATGGAGAAGTGCTGGAAAGCCGCCCACGCCGTCCACCCCGAGGGCAGCCCCGAAGCCACCGCGTTCGTCCGCGAACGAGCACGGCGCATCCTCAACGGACAGGTCAGCCAAGTTGTCAAAGGCCTCCGCCAGATCGTCACCAAGAGGCACCTCACCGGCACCAAGGCCAAGACCCTGCGCAGTGTCGCCGACTACTTCTACGCCAACCGCACTCGCATGGCCTACGACGCATACCTCGCCAACGGATGGCCGATCGCCAGCGGAGCAGTCGAGGGCACCTGCAAGACACTGGTCCGGGACCGCTTCGAGCGCTCCGGCATGCGGTGGTGCCCAGGCGGTGCTGAAGCCATGCTCAAGATGCGAGCCGTCTACCTCTCAGGCGACCTCAACGAGTACTGGGCTCTCCACATCTAACTGGACCAGCAACGCCTCTACCCTCACACGGTCCGGCAACTCGTCGGAAAGTAGCCACACCCTAATGATTTAGAATTTCAAGGCGTTCGCGTTCACGGCCCGCGTCTTCGACGACCGCGAAGCCTCAGTTCTCGGCATCTTCACCCGCCTCAGTGTCGCCGACGACATCGCCCTCGCCACGGAGATCGCCGGCCGCAGCCCGGACGCGGTCTGCGGCGCCAAGCGGCTGATCAACCGCCTCGCCCAACGCCGGCGCCGGCGCCCAGTTCGCCGTCGAGCGGGCCGAGATCGGCCCCGTCGTCGGCACCCCGAACCAGGTCGAAGCGGTGATGGCGCACGTCGAGCAGCGCCCAGCGCCCGCCGCGGTTCGGCGACCCGGGCTGAGCTCACTCCTGGGGCAGGCTCTCCTTCGCCTCGTCGTACGAGCCCGTCGGCGGGTTCGGGTCCGGCCCATACACGAGGTACACCACGCCCGTGTTGAACGGCTGCGACGAGATCAGCTTGAGGTGTCGAGCGGGCCCGCCCTCCTCGAACAGCTTGAGCCCCGACCCGGCGGCAGCCGGGTGGACGAACAGATGCAGCTCGTCGAGCAGACCGGCGTCGAGCAGCTGCCGCACCACCGACACCGACCCGCTCAGTGCGATCCGCCGGATCGCCGGGTCGTTCTTCAGCACCGTGACGGCCTCGACGAGGTCCCCCTGCAGCTGCTCCGAGTTGCGCCAGGCGAACTCCAGCGGGCTACGCGACGCGACGATCTTGCGCACGTCGCCCAGCCGCTTGGCGAACACGGCGTCCTCCTCGCCGGCAGCCTCCCGTTCGGGCCAGGCTCCCGCGAAGCTGTCGTACGTGACGCGGCCGAAGAGCATGACGTCGGCGTGGTGAGTCCCGTCCACGGCCTCGCCCATCTCCTCGTTGAAGTACGGGAAGTGCCAGTTGCCGACGCCGGGGTCGACAACGCCGTCAAGCGCCGTGAACAGGCTGGCGGTGATCGTGGCCATCGGATTCTCCTGTCATGTGAGGTCGTGGTCTCGGATCTTGCCCTCACGACGGCGCGGGCGCGCGCAACTCATCGTCGCGGAACCGCCCCTCGGATCGCCACGATGGCATGAGTGAGCCCCGATACCTCGTCGGCGGCGGCCTCGTCGGGCTGACCGCCGCCACCCTCGCCGGCACGGCTCCGTGGTTCCCACAGTGCCGGCGAACTCCTCGACTATCGAGGGCCTACGCCGAGACGACCGTCGGGCGGCCCGCTCGTCTACCTGCGACACGGATGCGACCGGTCGGCCGGTTGCCCCGTTCCGTCCCGACCCCAACTGGTGGGCGACGGTGACGTCATGAGGGATGCAGCCCATGTCGGCCGCCCCTGACCGCCGACGCAGGGTCGCCGTCGCCCTTCGTCTCGGCGTCGACATGCTCGCCAGCGGAGCCCAGGCCCAGGAGGTCGAGACGAGTCTGCGTGCCGTGATGCGGGCACTCGGACTGCCCGGGGCCGAAGCCGTGATCACCTACGGGACGGTGTCGGTCTCCTACATCGCGCCAGGAGACGCCGAGCCGACGACCGCCATCCGCGTCGTCCGTCACTGGCGGCCCGACGTCAACCAGCTCGCCGCCGCCGCAGCCCTCGTCAAGGAGAGCCGACTCGCCGGACCCTCCTTGGGGCGCTGGTGATCGGCGTTCCTAGGCAGGCTGCTCGTACACCGCTCAGGGGCGCCGGCGGCCCTCTGGATGGTCCCCACCATCCTGCCCCCGCTGCCCGCCCCTAGCGGACCCTCCTGCCGCTGCTCGCCGAGACCGACGCAACCCAACAGGCGCTGGCAGGGCCAGGCGCTGCGGACGACCTTCGTCATCGGCGTCGGTGGCGCGTCCGGTGACATCATCGTCGCGACCTCCAGCGGTACCGGGAGCGCATCCTCGAGCCGGTTGTGGACGCCGTGGCGGACGGGCTCGCCACCTTCGTCCTACGTCCCGTCAAACGCAGGGCCAGGAGCTGGCGTCGCAGGGGCCGCTGCCGTAGTAGGGGGCGACGCCGAAGGTGGCTGACGACAGGAGGAGCGCCCGGCCGCCGCCGGTTCCCGCGCCCAGCATCACCGATGGGACGCCGCCGTGCGAGCGGAAGGCGAGCGGAGCCCGGCGCTCGACGGTGGTACCGGTCACCCGGTAGCCGCCGTTTCGCGGTGTGGAGGGCGGGTGACACTGCAGCGATTCAGACGTCCCGTCCGGCCGTCGTGCGTTACCCATGCCGAGGCCGAGGCGAAGTGGGTGCGGGACTCCGTCGCGAGCGCGGCCACATCGATGCCTCGCGCCGCCAGGATCTGGCAGGCGCCGCCCTCGCCCTCCTCGGCGATGCCCGACAGGAGATGCGCGGGATTCGCCAACGCCGGCGCCGCCCGCTGCCTCGCCAGCTCCATGACCCGCTTCACCCTGGGGGCCAGCCCAAAACCGCGTATGCCCAGCAGCGTGCTGGGTGCGGGTTGCAAACTGCGGGCGGGCCAGGGCAGCCGGTGTCGCCACCGCCGACGAGGCAACCGGACCCGCAGCGAGGCCCGAGCCATCGCCTCGGAACCGAACGTGGCCTCCACCCGCCGGCGGACCTCGACGAGGTCGATTCCCAACTCGGCCAGCAGCGCCTCCGGTTGCCGGTTGGGTCGATCGCTCCGACCGATGAGGGCCACACCGAGTGTCAACCTAAACTGACAAGGACAAGACCAGGCCGCCGGTGCGAGGTCGTCGCCCACGCGTTGCCTACGAGGGTGGGGCACCTCCGAACCCGACCTCGTTGCCGTCGGGATCGCGAGGGGATGCCCCCGGCACCGCTCTGGCCAAGTACAGGTGACGCGAGGCGCAGAGCAGGGCGTCGTCGCGGCGCAGGATGCCCTCCTCGGCGGTCTCGTCGATCAGCACGTCGAGCGCCTCCAGGTCAGCGGCGACGGCGTAGGGCCCGAGTTGCGCTCGCGCCCGCAGGAGGTGTCCGTGGGCGAAGCGACGGGCCCGAGCGTCCAACGGTGCGTCGAGGACGAGCCTGAGCACCTCGTCCGCCATAAGGTCGAAGCCGGCCGCCGCGAGCATCGCCGGGTAGTCGGCCGACGTGGTCGCACCCGGTAGGTCGGCGCGCATGTCGGTGAACCAGGCCGCCCACGCGGCGTCGAGGCGGTCCCAGATGCCAGGCCGCCCCAGGTCGGCGTCCCCGGGCAGGACTCGCAACGGGTCGGCCCGCTCCACGACGGCGAGCAGCCCGCCCGGGTCGAGCAGCCCCCGGATCCGACGAAGTGCGGCCGCCTCGTCACCGATGTGGTGGAGCGCCATCGACGCCCAGGCGACGTCGGTTCGGCCAAGTGTCCCGAAGCCGGCCGGGAGCTCCACCAGCCGGGTGTCCACCCGTTCGGCGAGCCCGAGCCGCTCGGCCCGAGCCGACGCGTGCTCCAGCATCGTGGCCGCACCATCGACGGCGACGACGCTCGCCGAAGCAAACCGTAGGGCCAGGCAGCAGGTGCCGACGCCAGGACCGCACCCGACGTCGAGCACGCGACGCACCTCAACGCCGAGCCGCTCGTACAGCTCCGCCAGTACCGAGGCGGCCTCCGTCAACAAGCCGATCAGCACCTCGCCTTCGAGCTCGGAGAACGCCGCCATCGCCGGCGAGTCGAAGACGAGGCGGTGGGTGGCGGCCGGCCCATGGTGATCGTGCCCGTTCATGCCGACAACGTATGGCTGCGGTGCGGTGAACGCATAGGCTCTTGCCAATGACGCAAGACGATCTGATCGAGAGCACCGCCCGGCGCCGACTCCGTAGCCTCCGAATGGCTCGCGGGTGGTCCATCGACGAGCTGGCTCGCCGCTCCCACATCGGACCGTCGACGATCAGTCGACTCGAGACCGGTCACCGACGGCTCGCCCTCGACCACCTCGTCACCCTGGCCCGAGCCCTCGACACGACCATCGACGAGCTCCTCGCCGACGACGAGCCCGGCGACGACGTCGTCATCCGCCCGACCCGCGACACCGCGAACGGGGCCACGTACTGGATGCTCACCCGCCACGACCACCCCTCCGGGCGGATCGTGGCCAAGCTGCGCGTCCCCGCCCCGAAACGGCCGCCCCAGCCGCGGGTCCACCCCGGACGGGACTGGTTCTACGTCTTGCACGGGACCGTCCGCCTCCTGCTCGGCGGACGCGAGCACCTCGTCGAGGTCGGCCAGGCCGCCGAGTTCGACACCATGACGCCGCACCGGATCCTCGGCTACGGCGGCCCGGCCGAGATCCTCACCATCTTCGACCGCCACGGCGAACAAGCGCACCTGCGGCCCTCCTGACCGACACGTCCAGCGACCGACCGGCCCCGACGGTCCGGCGGCCGCGGGTGGACCGGCCGGGCCCTGAGGCCCGACCGGTCCGACCGTTCGCTTTGGCTCTACGCGAGCGCCACCACGGTGTCGCCCCGCCACCGCCCACCCGCCGGGCTTCACGACCGATCGAAGAGCAGAAGACCGGTGGGATGCCTGACCGCGAACGCGAGACCCACCCCACGCTGGCCGGCCAATGGGTGCGTTGTCGGGAAGGTGACGTCCGCCAGATGAATCGGGATGCCTTCGGTCTCGCCGACAAGGGCGTCGCCATCGTCGGCAACATCCCTTCGGGACTCCCCGCGTTCAACTGGCCCGACCTCTCGCTCGCCGACACCGCCCAACTGCTCCCCCGGCGGCACTGGGCATCTTCGCGGTCGGCTACGCCGACGGGATCCTGACCGCCCGCTCGTTCGCCGGCCGACACGACCAGCATGTGGACGCAAACCAAGAGCTCCTCGCGCTGGGAGCCGCGAACGCGGCGGCTGGCGTGACACAGTCCTTCCCCGTCGGTGCCAGTGGATCGCGGACCTTCCACGCCCCGCCGTGAGCAAACAAAGGACCGGCAGCTCGGCGTCGACTGCCGTGGCGGGACGGTAGATGTCGATTCGCTGCCAGTAGTCCTCGCCGTAGGCGACGTCGAACGCAGCGTCGCAGCGAGCCGCGGCCCGGCGCGACAGTCGAGGGCGCGACGCGCGTAGTCCTCGGCCTCTGGGGGGTAAAGCGGTGGTTGCGCGGGGAGGTCATCGAAGGCCACAGCTACCGACACTCCTCACGAGCCCCATGTCAACGAGTCGATGTTCCTCGTGGAGATCGTGGCCGAGCAAGGTTCACGTCCGGCTGAGCAGGACACCGGCTGCCGGGCTCGACCATGCGAGCGCCCACCAACGAAGCGCCGGAGTGGGTCGGCGACCGGTGGCTCGACACGTGGACCGTCGGGGCTGGTTCAACGCCGTGATCGACGTGGCCACTCGGCGACGTCCGCAAGCCCGAACCCGGGCCCCACGTCTGCGACTAAGGCACTTGACCTGACGCCGGCCAACGCACCGGGCGGCGACGCAGTTGGCATGGAGAGCTCGCTCCGACGCGACCCCAACCGGGCGACAGCTTCCCAAGCCTCCTCCAGCGTCTCGAGACCTGACACAGCTCTCACCGTGATTCGTCGCCTTGAGAGTGCGAAGCGTGCACCCATGGTGCGACGGACTCCCGGGGTGTCCTGATCGACCGGACGCTGGTGCTGACAGCGGCAGGGCTTGGGAGCGATGATGGGGCGGTCGAGGGGATGGGAGGGCGTCATGGTCGAGGTCGACTACTCAATTCGTCCGCTGTGCTACTCGCACGTCGATCTGCCGCGGGAGTTCTTCGGCGGCGTCCCGATCCACAGTGGGGAGGGTGTGTCGGCGTCGCCGATGATCTACGTCCTGGTGAGCGGGCGGGACGCCGACGGCACCGTCCATCACTATCTGGTCGACGCCGGGTTCCGGGCCGAGAAGTGGATCCATCGCTTCGGGTTCTACGACTACGAGGACCCGTCGGTCGTGCTCGGCAAGGTCGGCGTGCAGCCGGAGGAGATCGAGAAGGTCTTCATCACCCACATGCACTTCGACCATGCCAACAACTTGCCATCGTTCCCGAACGCCGACGTCTATGTGCAGTGGGCCGAGTACGAGGGATGGATCCGGGCGCTCGCCCTGGCGCCGCTCTACACGCCGCTGGGCGACGAGAGCTGGATCACGTCGTCGTTCGACCGTGACGACATGGAGATGTGGGGCGCCCTCGCCCGCGATCATCGGCTCCACTTCGTCGGAGACGGCGACGAGCTTGCGCCCGGCATCCATGCCCACCTGAGCAAGGACGGTCACACCTTCGGAAGCCAATGGCTCAGCGTGGCCACGTCCGGCGGTCCCTACGTCGTGGCCGGCGACACCGTGATGTGGTACTCGAACATCGAGGAGATGTGGCCCAGCGGGTACACCAACGGCAACACGTACTGCATGCTGATGACCTACGGCGAGATCCACGGCCACCTCGATGGCCGGATCGACCGCATCGTGCCCGGCCATGACACTCTGGTCTTCGAACGCCATCCAAGCTGGAAGGTCGGCCCCAACGAGGTCGCCGAGGTCCACGTCGCCGCCTGGGACAACACCCGCAAGGGCAGCTGATGGGTTCGCTCGCCGTCACCGGCGGCATTGTCCTGACCGGTGACCGGGTCATCGAGCCCGGCGGTCTCCGCATCGAGAACAACACGATCACGGAGGTCGGTGACGTCGACGTCTCCGGCGTCGACGAGGTGATCCACGCCGGCGGCATGCTCGTGGTGCCGGGATTCGTGAACGCCCACACCCACCTCTGCATGATTCTGGGCCGGTCGCTCGGCAGCGATCGGACGTTGTTGGGCTGGCTGGCCGAGGCCCAGGTGCCGCTGATGCAGGTCTTCGAGCCCGACGACTACTCGCTGAGCATGGAACTCGGCGCCATCGAGAACCTCAAGGCGGGCAACACCACCGTATGCGAGGTGTTCTTCAGCCCCCACTACGGCGATCACGTGGACCAGCTCGCAGCCGACAGCCTCGACCGATCGGGCATCCGCTCGGTGCTCTTTCGATGCAGCAACGACGTCGGGTTCTTCGAGGGTTTCGTCGAGACTCCCAAGGAGATCGTCGACCGCTCGCAGGCACTCATCCGGGCATTCGACTCAAATCCCCGGACACGTATCGGCGTCGGTCCTCTCGTGCCCTGGGGATCATCCGCGGAGTCGTTCCGCGACGCGGTGGCCCTGAGCGACGAACACGGGGTGGGGATCCACCTACACACGGCCGAGACGCCCGAGTACAACGATCTCGTGCGTGAGCAGACCGGAAAGACCAATGTCGGCATGCTGGCCGATGTCGGCGCCCTCGGCCCACGAGTCATGCTCAACCACTGCGTGTTCCTGTCCGACGACGACATTGGGCTCATCGCCAGTAGTGGCAGCCATGTCGTGCACGACCCCACAAGCAACATGATCCTGGCCTCCGGTGTCGCGCCCATCCCCGCGCTTCTGGATGCAGGCGTGAACGTCGGGCTGGCGTGCGACGGGCCCGCGTGCAACAACGGCCAGGACATGATCGAGGCGATGAAGGACGCTGCGCTGCTGCACAAGGTCGTGACCCGGGACGCGTCCGCGATGGTGGCCCAGCAGGTGTTCGAGATGGCTACCACGGGTGGAGCGGCGGCCATCGGGCTCGGCGATCGACTTGGACGGCTCGAGCCGGGCTACCTCGCCGACGTGGTTCTCGTCGACACCAATGCCGCCCACCTGACACCCATCCACGACCCACTGGCCGCACTCGTGTACTCGGCCCGCGGATCAGACGTGCGCACCGTGATCGTCGACGGCGATGTCGTCGTGCGGGATGGGTCGGTCCTGACTCTTGACGAGCCCGAGGTCCTGGCCCGGGCGCGCCGGCGCGCGGCCGCGGCCCGGACCGCGGCGTTCGGCTGACCACGACGGCACAGTCGGGGTTTCGTCGCCGTGGTGGTGCGGTGCTCGCCCTCCTGGGGCGACAGAACGAGGGGTGTCCGGAAGGGCGGGACGTGGCCGGCGACAGGATCGAGGGTGGTTCGTAGAATCCTGCGCCGTGCCTGGCGCCGTCGACGACATCTGGTGGCTGACTGAGACGGTCGAGCCGGACCGGTCGCTGATCGGGGGTAAGGCGTCCGGCCTGACCATGCTCCTCCGCGCCGGGGCCCGCGTTCCTCCTGGCTTCGTCGTTACCACCGCCGCGTTTCGGCGCGCGCTACCGGAGCGAGTACGCGCCGAGCTCGCCGTTCGGATCGAGGCGTTGCCCCCCGAGCCGAGCATGAAACGACTCGACCGCCTGGGCGCGGAGCTGCGGGCGCTGGTGTTCGAGGCCGCGGCACGCCATCCCGGTCGGGCCGCGATCGGCGCGGCCTACGAGCGCCTGTGCCGTGTCGTCGGTGAGCATCCCGCGGCCGTCGCCGTCCGGTCGAGCTCGGCCGCCGAGGACGCCGCCGGCGCCAGCTTTGCCGGCGAGTACGACTCGTATCTCTGGGTTGCGGGCGAGGACGACGTGCAGGAACGGATCAGGCAGTGCTGGGCCAGCCTCTTCACGGCCCGAGCGATCGACTACCGGCGCCGGGGAGCGGTCGCCGACGAGGCCATGGCCGTGCTCGTGCAACAGATGGTGCCGGCACGTGCCGCCGGCGTTCTCATGACCCTGAACCCGGCCAACGGCGACCGGTCCAAGATCGCCATCGAGTCGGTGTGGGGGCTGGGCGAGCCGCTCGTGTCGGGCCGCGTGAACCCAGACCGGTTCCTCGTCGACAAGGTCACCGGCGACATCGTCAAACGGGAGTTGGCCAGCAAGCCGACCGAGCTTGTGGCCGACACAGGCGGATGCGGTGTCACGACCAACGAAATTGAGCCGGAGCGGCGGGACGTCGCTTCGCTGTCGGACGGCCAGCTCGCCGAGTTGCGACGGATCGGCCGATCGATCGAGGGCTTCGCCCGCTCGCCCCAGGACGTCGAGTTCGCCACGAGCGGTCCGGCGCCGGACGAGGTCTTCATCGTCCAGACCCGGCCCGAGACGGTGTGGAGCCGGCGGCCGCGCCCGGCGGTGACCGCTCCGGGAGGCGGCGGCGCGGTGGAGGCCGTCGTGTCGACGCTGGTCGGCATCGCCGACCGGACCCGGTGGACCGGTCGGAAGGACGGAGGAGACCCATCGGTCTCGGCGTGAGACCCGAACTGCCAGAGCAGCCCGAAGAGCCCGAACTGGAGGAGACGGTGGCCAACGACAGGTTCCCGAGTCCATTCGATGTGAAGACGCCCCCCGGCGCCGAAGGCTGGGAGCGGATGTACGACTGGTACCACCTGTTCGGCGAGGAGCGGAGGAACCAGGACGAGCAGCGCTTCTGGTTCCAGGACCGGCTGCACCATCCTCGGGCGCTGTATCCCTACGACGAGATCCAGTGCGAGTGCTGGTGGCACGCCCTGGGGGCGTTCAACACGCGGATCTTCGCCATGCCCCCCGCGTTCGGCGTCGATCAGCGGGTGCTCAACGGGTATCTGTACGTCACCCCCGTCCCGGTTCCCGATCCGGACGACGTCCCGAAGCGGGCCGAGATCTACAAGCGCCGCGCCGGCCACTACTACGAGAACTGGGATGCGATCTACGACGAGTGGAAGGTCAAGGTCACCGACCGCTTCGAGAAGCTCAAGGCGCTGCGCTTCGAGCCCCTGCCCGACCTGGAGGACGAGTCGGTCGTCTTCGACCATCGGGGCTACTCCACCGGGTTCGAGCTGATCCGCGACTTCAACGACATGGTCGTCACCATGTACGAGACCTACCAGTTCCACTTCGAGATGCTGAACATCGGCTACGCCGCCTACCTCACCTTCTTCGGCTTCTGCAAACAAGCGTTCCCCGACATCACCGACCAGTCGATCTCGCGCATGGTCGGCGGCCTCCACGTCGACCTGTACCGGTCGGACGACGAGCTCAAGCGGCTCGCCAAGGAGGCCGAGCGGCTCGGGCTGGGCGAGGCCGTCCTGGCCGCCACCGATCCCGATGCGCTGTTCGCCGCGCTCGATCGGACCGACGCCGGCCGCGAGTGGCACGCCGACTGGGAGGCGACGTCTGATCCGTGGTTCCGCATGGCCACCGATCCAGGCCACCCGGGCGGCTACCACGTCTACCCGACCTGGCTGGAGGATCAGCGCATCCCGCTCGGTTTCGTGAAGGAGTACATCCGTCGCGCCCGCGCCGGGGAGTCCATCGACCGCCCGACCGACCGTGTGCTCGAGGAACGCGACCGCATCACCGGGGAGTATCGCGACCTATTGGCGCCCGAGGACCAGAAGGCCTTCGACGAGATGGTCGACCTGGCCCGGCTGGTCTTCGTCTTCATCGAGGAACACGTGCTCTACATCGAGCATTGGATCTGGTCGACGTTCTGGGCCAAGTCCCGCGAGTTGGGCCGGGCCCTTGCCGCCATGGGCTGCTTCGACGATCCGGACGACATGTTCTATCTCCGGCGCTACGAGGTGATGGAGGCGATCTACGACACCGTGACGCAGTGGGCGGTGGGCAGCCAGGCCCGCGGGGCGGCGTACTGGCGGCCGATCGTGGCCGAGCGGCGCCGGATCTACGAGGTGCTCGAGGTTTGGGAGGCACCACCGGCGCTCGGCCCACCTCCCGAGAAGGTGGAGGAACCCTTCACCGTCCTGCTGTGGGGCATCACGTCACAGACCGTGAGCCAGTGGCTGACGGGGAGCGAGGACGGCGACAACGTCCTGCGCGGCGTCCCGGGGTCGCCCGGGGTGGTCGAGGGGGTAGCCCGCATCGTCCGAGACGTGTCGGAGCTCGACCAGGTCCTCGAGGGTGAAGTCTTGATCTGTCCGGCGACGTCCCCCACCTGGTCGCCCGTGTTCGCCCGAATCGCCGCCACCGTGTCCGACGTCGGGGGGATCATGAGCCACGCCGCGATCGTGTGCCGGGAGTATGGCCTGCCGGCCGTCGTCGGCACGGGCAACGCCGTGAGCTCGGTGTCGACCGGCCAGCGGGTTCGGGTCGACGGCGACAAGGGCGAGGTGACGATCCTCTCGTGACATGAACGTGGCCGGCCGGGTCGATGTCCTGTCTGGCCCCGGCGGCGACGTGGCCGACCCCGCCGCGCTGCGCCTGTCGCTGCGGTCGTGGGGGGACGAGCTGGACCTCGACGTCAAGTTCCGGGAGCTGTCGACCGCCGCCGGTCTCCGGGCCTCGGTGAGGGAGGCAGGTCCGGACATCGTCGGGTTGGTCCTAAACGCCGCTGTCGGCCCGCTATTGCGGGACGCCCTGGCTTCCACGGCAGTACCCGCGGTGCTGGTGTCGCTCGGCCTCCCGCCCGACGCGGCCACCGGTCCCGTGGTCCACATCCGTGGCCGAGGGCTCGACGGCTACCGGTGGGCGCTGCGCCACCTGTTGGCCATGAAGGCCTGGGCCCCCGAGACACTGGCGTACGGCCCGAGGCCGGACCAGGTGGCCGATCTGCGCCGCCCAGCCGGCACCGACCGGGTGCCCGTCGTCGTCCTCCTCCACGGTGGGTTCTGGCGGGTCAAGTGGGGGCGCGACCTCATGGATGCCGTCGCGCTCGACTTGGCCAACCGGGGGTGGGCCACCTGGAATGTGGACTACCGGCGGGTCGGGTCGGTCGACGGAGGGTGGCCGGCCACTCTCACCGACGTGGCGTCGGCGGTCGACGCGCTGGCTCCGCTCGCTCCATCCCGGCGGTTTGACCTGTCGCGCGTCGCCACGGTCGGACATTCGGCCGGCGGCCAACTCGCCCTGTGGCTGGCCGGCCGACCTCGTTGGCAGCCGGTCGATGTGCGCGCGGTGGTGGGCTTGGCCCCCATCTGTGATCTCGCCGCGGCCGCCGGTGCCGGGCTCGGCCACGGCGCCACCGAGGATTTCATGGGCGGCCCACCCCAGCAACGGTCGGACCGATATCGCCAGGCCTCGCCCGCGGCCCGGCTGCCACTCGGCGTGCCCCAGCTCCTGGTCCATGGCGACCGCGACGGGAAGGTGCCCATCGCCATGAGCCGCGACTACGCCGCTGCCGCGGCCTCCGACGGCGACCACGTCGAGCTCGTCGTGGCGACGGGCGCCGACCACATGGATGTCATCGACCCCAAATCAGCCGCGTGGGCCATCGTCGGCGAGTGGCTCGCCGCGACGCTGTGACCGCGGCTCGATCGCGACGACAAGCTCGATCTCGACCGCGGCACCGAACGGCAGCGAGGCGACCCCGACGGCCGACCGGGCATGCCTGCCGCGATCTCCGAACACGGCGACGAGGAGGTCGGAGCACCCGTCGACCACGGCCGGATGCTGGGTGAACTCGGGCGTCGACCGGACCAGGCCAAGCACCTTGACGATTCGGCGGACGCGGGTCAGCTCGCCGATCTCGGCCTTCAGGCTGGCCAGGACACCCAATGCCGCCCGTGCCGCGGCCTCACGGCCCCCGTCGACGTCGAGATCACGGCCGAGCGTGCCCGTGATGTAGCCGCCCCCGGCGAACGAGGCGTGGCCCGAGACGAACACCAGGTCACCCACCGTGGCCGCGGACACATAGGACCCGACGGGCATCCGGGTGTCGGGCAGCGTCAACCCGAGCGACGTCAGGCGCGCCTCGGGAACCATCGACCGGTCATCGAGCGGCACGGATACCCCGACCGGACCCGAGCCGGGCGGTGACCACCTCGGCGGCGTCGCGCACACGGTCGACGGCGCGGGCCATGAACTCGGGCAGGAAGATGGCGGTCGGACCAGCAGCCGAGAGCCCCCCGATCGCCGCGGGGGTGGCGTCGAACACCGGTGCGGCCACCGACGCACGTCCGGCCTGGAAGGACGCGTTGACGACATGACCTCGACCGCGGGCCTCGGCCAGCTCGTCGGCCAGCCGGGCCAGATCGGGCGTTGGCCTGTCCTCGGCGGCGCAGGTCGCGACGACGAGGTCGCGCACCTGCTCTGGCGGCAGGTGGGCCAACGCCGCCTTTCCGCAGCCGGTGAGATGAGCCGGGGCCCGGAGGCCGACGCGGTTGCGCATCGGGATGGCGCGCCCCATCGGGACCCGGGCCACGTACACGATCCAGCCCCCGACGAGCTGGCCCAGGTGGGCCTCGGCGCCCAGCTCACGAGCGAGCGATTCGAGCACTCCAGCCCCGGCCTCGGCCAGCCCGGTCTGGGCGATGACCTGTCCGCCGAGCTCGACCAACGCCGGGCCCAGCCGGTACCGGCCCCCGCGGATGGCCTCCAGCAGGCCGGCGTCGCACAGCGTCACACAGATGGCGTGGGCCGTACTGCGAGGGATGCCCGTTCGTTCCGAGAGCCGCCTGACGCTCAGCTGGGAGGCGTGAGGAGAAAAGGCGTGAAGGATGTGCATCGCCTTCTCGACCGAGGCCACACGACCCTGGACCGCGTCCGGCACATCCGGACCGTAGCACGCCACACTCGACCGAGCGTCCGGCAGGACCGGACACCGGGCTCTCAGGGGCGGGTCGACCACGTCTACGCTCGCGGCCATGCCGCGGCGCGTGTTCCAGTTGCCCGTCACCGGGCGAGCTCGGTCACCGCAGGCATCGACGCCCGGCGGCGCCGGCCGGGGTCGCATCGTCGCCGGCTACATCGCCCCCCACCCGCCGCATCTGGTCTATGCAGAGAACCCACCACAGAACGAGCCCCGTTCGACCGGCGGATGGGAAGGGCTGCGCTGGGGCTACGACGAGGTCCGCCGGCGCATCAAGGAGATCCACCGACCCGACGTCATCGTCGTCCATGCCCCGCACTGGATCACGATGATCGGCCACCACGTCAACTGCGTGCCCCGTCCGGCCGGGTTCTCGGTCGAACCCATCTTTCCTCACCTGCTGCGCTACCGCTACGACTTCGAGACCGACGTCGAGCTGGCCGAGGCGATCGCCGACGAGGCATCCGGCGCCGGCCTCGTCACGAGGAAGATGATGAACCCCGAGGTGCGGGTCGACTACGCCACGATCGGCGCGCTGCACATGATGAACCCGGCGTGGGACATCCCCGTCGTGTCGCTGTCCTGCAATCTGAACCCCTACTACTTCACCCCGAGCGAATCGGCCGCGCTCGACCAGATGGAGGCGCTGGGCGCCGCCACCCGACGGGCGATCGAGCGCACCGGGCGACGCGCCGTCCTCGGCGCGTCAAACTCGCTGTCCCACTTCCACTGGGACCGGGAACCGGATCTGCCCGAGGACATGGCGGCCGAACACCCCTACCGCAACGACCTCTACCGCTGGGACATGGACCTGCTCGATCTGATCCGCACCGGGCGCACCGGGCAGCTCCGGAGCTTCATTCCCCGGCACATCGAGGCCACCGCCTCCGAGATCAAGGGCGGCGCGCTCTCCTGGTTGCTCGGGGCGATGGACTGGCCAGAGGTTCGGGGTGAGGTCTTGGCCTATGGCTCGATCATCGGGACCGGCAACGCGGTCGTCGAGTGGGACCTCGACGGGGACGGCTCCGGTGGCTGATCGAGCCGACGGCGTCGTCGTCGCCGCCGCCCTGGTCCCCGGCTTCCCGCACCTACTCGCCCACAACCCGGCGCCCAGCTGGAAGGCGCTGGGCGAGGCGGCGGCAGGGGTCGGCGACGAGATCCGCCGGGCGGGCGCCGACGCGCTGCTCATGATCTCGACGCAATGGTTCACCGTGCTCGGCCACCAGTTCCAGGTCGACCCGAACCCTCGGGGCCGCCATGTCGACGAGAACTGGTACGACTTCGACTTCGGCCGCTTCGACTTCGACATCCACACCGACGTCGAGCTGACCACCGCCTGGGCGGGCGAGGCGGAGCGTGACGGCTTCCAAACGCGGCTGACGAACTATGCGCACTTTCCGATCGACACCGGAACGCTGACCGCGAAAGCGCTGCTCGACCCGGACGAGCGCCTGCCGGTGTCGCTCATGTCGGTGAACCTGTACGCCGGCGAAACCGACGTCCGTGGGCTGGGCGCCGCGGCCCGGAGGGCGGCGACGGCGCTGGGTCGCCGGGTCGCCGTGGTCGCCGTCTCCGGTCTGTCGAGCGGCTGGACCAACCGGTGGATCACACCGGACGAGGATCGGTTCGAACGGGCCGACCACGACGAGTGGAACCGTCGCTTGCTGGACCTGCTGGCCGAGGGCCAGGTCGACGAGGTCCTCGGGCTGCGCGACGAGTACGCCGCGGCGTGCCAGGTCGACAGCCAGTTCCGGGCCCTGCCGTTCCTGGTCGGGGCGGCATCCGTCGACGGCCCGGCCGAGGTCACCGCCTACGGCCCGGTGTGGGGCGCAGGTGCAGCCGTCGTGACATGGCGAGTGTGAGGAGGGGAGATCCATGGGCTCCGATGCGGTTGGAGTGCTCGAGGCCAAGGGGTTCGTACCCATCTTCGATGCGGTCGACGCCATGGTGAAGTCCAGCCAGGTACACGTGCGCGGCGCGACCCGGCTCGGCGGTGGGCTGGTGGCGGTGCTCGTCACCGGCGAGCTCGCCGCCGTCGAGGAGGCGATCGAGGTCGGCGAGGAGACGGCGCGGGCCATCGCCGAGGGCGAGGTCAAGTCGATCATCTTCGCCAGCCCGAGCCGCCCCGTTGTCGCCATCGCCGAACGCCCATCGCTGATCGACGGGCAATGAGCCCGACGGCGACGTCAACGAGCGAGCGACCGGTCCACACAAGAAAGGAAGGGGCTCATGGCTGAAGCGGCCATCGGTCTCATCGAGACCCGAGGCCTGGTGCCGCTCATGGCCGGCATCGAGGCAATGACGAAGACGGCAGCCGTCGAGTGCGTAGCGGTCGAGCGAGTCGGAAGCGGCTACCTCGTGGCCGCCGTCGAGGGTTCGATCGCCGCCGTCCGCCAGGCGGTCGAGGCGGGGAGCAACGCCGTACGCGAGTATGGCGAGCTCACCGCGGCACAGATCTACCCGAAGCCGCACGAAGCATCGGCCCACCTGCTTGACAACGGCACAAGAGAGCTGCTCTCGGCCTCGGGCACCCCTGCGGTCTCATCCGGAGACTGACGTGCTGCTCGGCGAGGTCGTGGGCCGGATCTGGTTCGCCCGTCAGCTTCCGCAGCTCCAGGGCCGGCGGATGGTGGTCGTCCGTGACATCTCGACGTCGCACCTCCACGTCGCGGTCGACCTCATCGGCGTCGCGTCGGGAAACAGCGTGGTGCTCACGACCGACGAGTCGGCCATGGCCGCCGTCGACAACGCCCCCGTCGACGCCGTCGTGGTGGCCCTCGTGTCCGGGACCGACGAGGAGGTCATGGCGGGCGGATCTCGCCGGGGCGCGGCCGCGACCGTACAGACGTGACGGAACCGGAGACCGGCGTCTGCCGGGTGCCGGCCGGCGGTCCTGACCGCACCGATCCGCTTCCGAGATCGGCGTCCTGGCAGGCCTCCCGACGCCGAGCGGCGAGGCGCCTCGCGATCAGCCGGTCACGGGCCGCGGCGCCGGATCAGCGCATCACGGCCATCCTCCTCGACATGGGCGGCGTCGTCATCCCGACGCTGTTCGAGTCGGTTGCCATACCGGGCTTCCCCGCAGGACCGCTGGCCGACGAGCCGACCTACCGGGCCGTCGAGCGGGGCGACCTCCCCGAGCGGGACTACTGGCACGCAGTCGCCCGGGCCCGACCCGAGCTCGACATCGGTGAGCTCTGGCGCACCTGCTCGTACATGCGACACGAGATCCGCGCCGCGGTCCGGCTGCTCTCCGGTCGGTACAAGGTGGTGGCGTTCACCAACGACATGGCCCACTGGTTTGGCGAGTCATGGCCAAACGACTTCCCCGACCTGCGCGCCTTTCATCGCATCGTCGAGGCCCAGGTCCTCGGCGTGCTCAAGCCCGAGCCGAAGGCGTTCCTCCTCGCGGCTCGAGTGATCGGCGAGCCACCCGAGCGGTGCCTCTTCGTCGACGACCTCGAGGTCAACCTCGCCGGCGCCCGGGCGATCGGGATGCAGACGCTGCCGTTCGACGTGCGGGTGCCTGCCGCTGCCACCCAGGCGCTACTCGACCGGCTAGGCGTCGCCCCAGAGACCCCGAGCCCGCGGGTCTTCCGCGCTCGGGGCCAGGGCCATGCCGGGACGTAGCCGACCACCTGCCTTGCATCGCGCCTCGTCGCGGGCGTGGCCTCGAACGGCCCGGGCGAACCACCCGTGAATCGTGCCGAACGAGGATCACAGAACGCTCAGCTGCGACCAACGGACGGCCCCTCTTCACGCGCCCAGCGTTGGACCACGGCTATAGTCGAAACCCGCGCTACGGGATCCGCAGCCCAGAGATCGCTCATGATCGTCCCAGCACGAAATCGGGACCGGGCTCAACGCAGGCTTGATGTTCTTGTTCGCGCCCGCCCGAACCGAACAGGGGAGCCGACGTGAACAGGGTCGCGAGCAATCTGGTGCTGGTCCTGCTGATGGCGGGTGCGTTCGGGGTGTGGGTGCCGCGGGTGCCGCAGCCCGCGGCAGCAGCGGCCAGCGTCGTGCCGTGGACCGCGGGGGCGATGTCGGCCGGTACTCGTCGTTGCAGCTGGATGCGGCGGGGAACCCGGTCATCAGCTACTACGACGGCACCAACGGCGACCTCAAGCTGGTCCACTGCAACGATCCCTTGTGTGAAGATGGAGACGAGAGCATCAACGTCGTCGACGACGGCGGCCAGGACGACCATGACGTCGGCCGGTATTCGTCGTTGAAGCTCGACGCCTTCGGGAACCCGGCGATCAGCTACGTCGACGACACCGACGCCAACCTGAAGCTGGCGCGCTGCAACGACGCCAACTGCGAGGGCGGCAACGAGCCACTGGTCACGGT
>JBOGGX010000036.1:0-25679 GCA_050744245.1 Acidimicrobiales bacterium | reverse complement strand
GGCCCGCGCCGCGCCGGCCCGCCGCGGGCGCCGGCCGGTCCGGTCGGAGGATTGACCGCGGCGTCGGCCCGGATCGCGTCGAGCCGGCCCAGCACGTCGGTCCACGGCCACACGGCCGACGGATCGTCGGGGCGGACGGTCGGGACCCGCCGCGAGTAGCGACCGATGCGGACGGCCGTCGTCGCCCGCTCGCCGGCCGCGTCCATGAAGGGCTTGGTGCCGTAGCGGCCGCGGCCGCCGACGACCACGAGCACCACGTCGCGCTCGCGGGCCGTCACCGCGTTGGTCCACACGTCCGGGTCCCGGCGGGCGAGCACGGTCACGTCGGCCAGCCCGCCCGGCTCGAGCCGGCCCACCGGTGCCTGCCAGGCCCGGCCCAGGGCGTCGCCCGGGGCGCTGGTGACCATGCCCACGAGGACGTGGTCGGTCAACGCCCACCCCGCCCGGTCGCTCCACAGCCGGGCGACCTTGAGCTCACCGAGCAGGTTCTTGGTGCCGGACGGGCCCCAGTTGTTCCCGATGGCCACCGAGAGTCGGGCGGCCAGGGCCGAAGGCACGTCGGTGGTGATGCCATAGAGCCACAGGTTGGAGAACGGCGACCACGCCACCGTCCCGGCCGGGCGCCCGGCCGGCGGCGTCGCCGCCTGCCGCCACCTGGCGAAGTGCGTCGCGTCGAGGGCACACCCGTGGACCGCGATGAGACCGGGCTGGAGGCAGCCCGAGCGGTCGACGTCGTCGAACTCGGCCACCACCCTCGACCCGGGCTGGCCCTCGCCGCAGTGGTAGATGAACGACCGACCGGCCTGCATGGCCGAGGCCCGCGTTGCGAGCGCGCTCTGGTCGAGGGTGAGGGCCGACACCCTGACCGGGTCGGCCAGCGGACCGACGGGGTCGTCGTCGACGCTGCGCACCAGCCGGTTGGTCGCCGGTCGACTGGCGCTCGGCCACCCCTGGATCGTGGTCGTCCCGCCGGCCAGGGCCCGCACCTGGATGTAGGTCAGCAGCGTCTCGGGCGCCCGGTCGAGCAGCGTCCACGCCGGCCAGCCGACCGCCCCCCGATAGCTCCGCTCGCCGGGCCAGATGTCGTGGTGGAGGAAGGGTGTCGTCTGGGTCGGCTCCACCCACAACGGCAGGGTGTTGTAGCCGACATGGGAGCGGAGGTCGACGAAGCCGGGGTGGATGACGGCGGCGCCGACGTCGACCGTCGGGGCCGACTCGAAACCGGCCGGCGCTGGCTCGCCCGCCCGGGTGACCGCGTCGACCAGGCCGTCGTCGCCCAGCCACACCCGACCACGGAACGTCTCGTCCTCGGCGCCCGTGCCATGGGCGCCACCGTGCCCGCCAAGACCAAGGCCAAGGTCCACCTCCGTTGTCGACCGGCGCGAGTGTGTCAGAGCATCGACGGCGCGGGCGTGCTACATCGGAGTCGGGGTGGACGAGGAGGGCAGCTCAGTTGGACACCTACGATCACGCGGTCGCGACCCTGGCGCGGGAACTGCAGCAGGTCGAGGACACCTTCCGTGGCCTGTCGGACGACGAGTGGGCGGCCGAGGTGAAGCTCGAGCCGATCGACGCCAGTCTTCCACATTGGACGGTGTTCGAGTTGGCCGGGCACTTCGACATCTCGATCGGTCTGACCCGCATGCTCGTCGCCGGTCTCAGGAGGGGCAGCCGGGGCGGATCGGACCAGCTTCTTCATCTTCCCCAGGTCGGAGGCGGCGCAGGTCGTCTATGCCTACGCCTACACCATGGTCATCGACAAGAAGCCGGGCGACATGCCGGACGTTCTGCACGAGACGTTCTCCAAGACCATCGAGGAGGCGCGGGCCCACCCGGCCGGCGCCATCGGCCCCGGCTGCTACGCGCTCATGACCCTCGGTGAGTTCGTGCCCAGCCGGGTGGTCGAGGCCGTCGTGCACGGCATCGACCTCACCGATGCCCTGGGCCGGCCGGGCCTGGCCACGCCCGACGGGATCGCGATCACCGCGGCCATCCTCGACGACCTCCTGGCCCGTAAGACCGTGGCTGACACCCGGCTCGAACGTCCGGTGGATCATTCCCAGAAGTGGGAACAATCCACCGAACATTCGGGTGCTCAGGTCCTGATGATGCGGCCCTCGACCGCGGCGCTCACCGGCGAGTTGGCCCGGATGTGCTCGACCACGATGTCGAGGAGGGCGTCGCCCGGCTGGAGCACGTCGGTGCCGCCGGCCAAGGCGGTGTAGCCGTCACCGCCGGTGAACATGAAGTCGTTGGTCACGAGGCGGATGGTGTCGGCCGGGCCGATGGGCGTGAGCGGTCCGGCCGGCCCCTGCGGCGCCTTCCACATGCCGGTGACCTCGGGCGTCAACCCGTTGCAGCTGAACGACAGCCGGAGACCGGACACCTGGGGGAACCGGCCGGTGGCGATGGCCGGGTTGCACACCGGGCTGAACCCGTTGAGCAGCGCCTCCTGCAACTGCGCGCCGGTGATCGTCTCGATCACCGTCCGATTTCCGAACGGCAGCACGGTGAAGACCTCGCCCCAGGTGATCTCGCCCGGCTGCTCGTTGGCCGAGGGCGGGGAGACCACCAGGTCGGCCCGGAGGCCGCCGGAGTTGGTGAGGGCGGCCTCGACCCCCGGATAGAACGCCCGCATCGGGTCGGCCACGAAGTTGCCCATGGCCGACTCGTTCAAGCGCGTCAGATCGCGCAGGATGTCGGCCGTCTGGGTGCCGACCACCTGGTTGCGCAGCTCGGCCGTGGCGTCGTTGGCCGCGTCGACGATCGCCTGCACGTCGGGCCGCGGCGCGACCCCGAGGCTGTAGGCGACCCGGGTTGCGCCACCCGCCCATTCGACGTCGCCGCCCTTCACCATGAGCTGGAGCACCGAGTAGCTGGTGCCGGCGTTGATGCCCTCGGTGACCAGGATGTCGCCGACCATGAGGTTGGACACCCGGTGGGTGTGGCCGGCGACGATGGCGTCGACCGTCGTGCGCCTGAGGTCGTTGGCGATGGTCATGATCGGTCCCTCCCACGGGACCGGCGGCGTGCCGTCGACCGCGTTGGACCCCAGCGCCGTGCCCTCGTGGATCACCACGATCTGCACCCGCACCCCCTGGCGCTTGAGCCGCTCGGACTCGGACCGGATGCGCCCGGCCGCGGGCAGGAAGGTGAGGCCCTCCGTGGCGCCCGCGCGCACCAGCTCCGGCGTGGTTTCGAGCGCGGCGCCGATCACGCCCACCTGGACGCCGTTGACGGTGAACACGACCGACGGGGTGACCCAGTCCGGCGTCTGCCGTGTGTCCTCGTCGACGATGTTGGTGGCGAGGAACGGGAAGTTGGCCCGGGCCTGATGGGCCAGCAGCCGTTCGAGCCCGAAGTCGAACTCGTGGTTGCCGTACGACGTGGCGTCGAGCCCCCATGCGTTCTCGACATCGATGGCCGGCATGTCCTCGAGCAGACCGGAGTTCGGCGGCGAGGCGCCGACGTTGTCGCCGCCCGCCAGGAGCAGCGCCGGGCCTGGCAGTGCGGCGGCCTCCTCGTCGAACATCGTGGCCAGGAGCGATGCGCCCCCGACGTTCACGTTCAGCCCGTCGACGAGCAGCGTCGACGGGTCGAGCTGGCCGTGGAAGTCGTTGAGCCCGATGATGCTGAGGGGCCGGACGCCGTTGCTGCCCCTGATGAGTTGGAGCAGCACGCGGCCCTGCGAGTGCTGCGGCTGGGGGATGCGCATCATGTAGGCGATCGTCGGGGCGATGTCGATGCTGCGCACCGTGAACTCGCCCGCCTGGATGCCGGGTCCGCCGGCCAGGAAGGTGGCCCGCAGGTTCACGTTGTCGTCGAGGTCCTGGACGTCGGGCACGTACCCGTGCTGGCCGTAGAACTCCGACTTGGCGATCAGCGTGCCCGGGGTGGCTGCGTCGAACTGGTAGGGCGGGTAGGAGAACGCCACCAGGTCGCCGGTGCGGGTCGGATGGGCCATGTTGGTGGTCGTGCCCGGCCCGTTCGGGATGTAGCGGGCCTCGGCCTGGGTGAAGACCCGGTCGATGACGGTCCAGCCCTCGGGCGAGCCGTCGCCGTCCCAGTCGGTCGGGTCGGAGAGCCCGGTGAAGGCGGTCTCGATGGCGGCCAGGACGGCCGGCGCCTCCGCCGCCGTCACCTGGGTGAGCCCGCCCCCGGCCGGGTTGCGCCCGGCGAGGTTGAGGTAGATCTGGACCGCGCCGCCGGCCCAGCAGGCCTTGGCCTTGCCGATGGTCTCGCCCGTCGCGGGCCGGCAGTTCGACGTCTGCGGCGTGGACAGCAGTCCCAGGTCGACCAGGACCCGGCTGGCGTCGATCGCGAGGAACTGTGGCGCGAACCCGTGGTCGGATCCGACGAACGTCGTCACCCGCCCGGTGCCGCCCATGCGCTGTTGGGCCAGGCGCATCGTCGCGTCCGACCCCTCGTAGCTGCGCCGGATGAACGCCTCGCGGGCGGCCACCCGTCCGTCGGGAACGCCGTCGAGCTCGACGTCGTCGAAGGCCGGGTTGGGCGAGCCGTCGGGCACGGTCGGCGTGACCAGCCCGAGGAACTGGTGCTGGAACTCGTCGGTGACCGGATAGCCCACCAGGGCCAGCTCGGGCCGGTGGAGCCGGATCATGTACTGCAGGAGCGGATGGTGCAGCTGCTCCCAGTAGAGGCCCTGTTCGACGTAGGTCTCCTCCCGCACCACCCCGGCTTCGAGGACGGCGAAGTCGCCGGCCTGCGAGCTCGGGAAGCGCTGGGCCACGAACTCGGCGAAGTCGCCGCTGAAGCCGGGCTCGCCCGGCCAGTTGGGCCAGCTGGCATTGGCCCGGGTGACCGACGTGTGGAACAGGCGAACCTGCGTCGCGTCGGGCGAGAGCTCCTCGACCTTCACCAGCATCGCCGCGGTCATCCCGGCCAGCGGGCCGTCGGGCACCGTGACCTTGACGTCGGCCCACTCGTCCCGGCCCAGATCGCCGACGCCGGCCGACCCGTCCTTGCCCCGGGCGAACAGCACCCGGTCGTAGTTGGTGGCGCCGTCGTCGGTGCTGTCGTAGATGTAGGCGTCGAGGCCGTACTTGTCGATGCCGAAGTCGAGCACCCGCATGCGGGTCTCCAGCGCCGGGCTGAACGAGGCCGGGGCGTTGACCCAACCGGCGGCCGGGGCCAGCACGACCTGGTCGTACTGCAAGCCGAACGCGGCGATCAGCGCCGGCCGGTCGGACGGGGACACGAAGTTGGTGGTCACGCCCCGACCCGACAGGAAGGCGCGGAAGTCGACGGACGGGCCGTTGGTGACGGCGTTGCGGCCGCCGGCCCACTCCATCTGCAGCACCCGGCGGTTGGCCCGCTCGGCCGACTGGACGATGGTCTCGGCCGCGAGCACGCCCGGGTCGAAGGCCGACGTCCGCAGGCCGAATCCCTGGCTGTTGCGATGGAAGGTGTTGTTCGTCGACCCGTGCACACCCGGCCAGGCGCCGCTGGCCATCGTGTACCAGCCGGCACCGGTGTTGGGCGGGGCCGCGGCCAGCATCCCCCCGCCGGCACCCGAAGCCCCACGCTCCAGCAGGGACGCGAATCCCGGCACCCCGCCGTCGTCGGCGTAGCGCTGCACGATGTCCTGGCGCAGGCCGTCGGACGCGTACAGCAGGACCCGACTGGCGTCGGACTGGGCGCTCGGCGCCCCTTGCGCCGCCGCCGGCGTCAGCAGCGCGGCCAGCACCGCCAGCGCTCCCAGCACCGCCGTGGTGACTACGCGTCGTCGCCCGAGCACAGACCGCATTGACCTTCCCCCTTGTTCTCCCGCTCTTGGTCACTGTGTAGCGCATCGCACGGGGGGTGTGCACCACCCCGTGACGCGGCCCCCATCCCGGTTGACAACAGGCGACCAGGGCGCGCCCATGGCGCCGGGGTGGATCAGACCGTCACTCTGAAACTGCGTCCGAGAGCTCGCTCCACGACGACGTCGACGTGGCCCCTCCACCCAAGACGGCCCGGTTCCTGCCCGGACGCCGGGCGGTGGAGACCGGCCTGCGGGCCCTGGCCGGCGCCGGCGATCTCCGCGCGATCACCGACCAACGGCTCGTGATCTACCGCTACGACCCGGCCCAGCGCATCGACCCAGAGGCCCGGCCGGCGACCCCGGGCCGGCCCCGTCCGCTCGGGCCTGGCCCCCTCCCTGAGCGAGCTCGGCCTCGGCGTACCCACGGGCGAGCCGCCCACCGGCGACCGGCCGTCGTTCCTCGAGGGCGCCACCCCGACACTGCCGCTCCCACCCGTGCCCGAGACCATCGAGCCGGGTGACCACTACGTGTGCAACGAGGTGCCGTTCACGTTGGCCATCGGACCCGGGCCGGCGCTGCACTGGCGGGCGCTGGTGGAGGTGCGGGGCGGCGCCGTGCTCTACCTGCGCGCCTTTGTCACCTCGGCCTTCGGGAACGTGTTCGTCGCCGATCCGATCACGCTCACCGGCGACACCAGCATCACGCCATGCTCGCCGGCGACGGTCCTCGACCCGCTGACGACGGTGTGACGCTGCCCGGCCTCACCCCGCCGGCCACGCCCGGCGCGCCCCAGTCGCTCACCGGCGAGTTCGTGGCCCTGGGCGAGCTGTCGTCGCCGACGGTCGGCGGGCCGACCGCAGCGCTGCCATCGGGCAACTCCTCGTTCTCGGCGCCGACCGACGACTTCGGCGCGGTCAACACCTACTACTCGACCGATCGGGTGTTCCGCTTCATGCTGGACGAGCTCGGCATCGATGTGGGCACCTTCTTCGTCGACTCGGCGTTCCCCCTCACCGTCGACCACCGCGACAGCTCGCTCGGCGTGGTCAACGCCCGGGGCTACGGCTCGGGGACGGCCACGCTCGAGCTGCGGGCCCGGCTGCCCCGCTTCCTCGTCGAGCGCGGTTGGGAGCTCAGGTTCGCCAACCCGGGCGGTGGGCGCTTCACCCTCGGTCCCCGAGCCGAACGGACCGTCGTGCTCGACCTCCGACCGGGCCGCGACTTCGCCGCGGCCGAGGTGTCGGCCAAGGACCCCGACATCTCGGTGTCGACCGCGATCGACGGCATGGCCGTCGGCGGCATGACCTGGCGGGTCGACGCCGGGCTGCGCCGGCCCCCGAGGCAGCAGGCCGGCGACCCGCAGGAAGCGAAGGGCAAGGGCGCGGGCTGCCGGGCCTCGGCCGAGCGGCTGCTCGACTGCCTCGACCTTCCGTCCGATGGTCAAGGGGGTGCGGGTCCGGCGCATCACGGTCGACATCGACGTCGACGACGACTGCCGACGGCCACCATCACGCGTCGTCGCTGGAGGCGGTCGTGCCCTGCCGGCGTGGTCCGCCGGCGCGGGACAACGCGGCCCGGGCCCGTGTTTGGTGCCGACCATGTCCACGGTGATTGATGGATCGCCCGGCGGATCAGGTGACCGCGTCACCGGGGGGATTCTGGATGAACCACTCGACGATGTCCGGCATGGCGTGCTCGAAGTCTCCCGGATGCGAGAAGTTCAACACGCCGGCGGGGCCGGCACTGCGGTTCTCGAAGTCGTGCGTGATTCCGGCGGGGACCAGGACGAACGATCCCTTCGGCGCGTCGATCCAGTGGTCGCCGACGAGCATGGCCATGGTTCCTTCGATGACGTAGAAGACATCATCCTCCGGATGGGCGTGCGGCCCGGGACCGGTCGTGTTCGGCTCCAACCACCACTCCGAGATGGAGTACCCACCCGCGGTCTCGGTGCCGTCCGCCTTGAAGACCGCTCGAATGCGGCCCATGTCGTAGCTGCGCCCGCCATCCGGCGCGAGGACGACGGGACTTCTCTTTGCAGCTGGATCGTCAACCATCGGTCCTCCCGGCATCAGGCTCAGGTGATGGTGGGGCGGTAGGTGCCGAACGACCACACGTTGCCGGCCGGGTCCTTGGCGGAGAAGTCTCGGGAGCCATGGTCCTGGTCGCTGAGCGGGTACACGATTTCGGCTCCGGCGGCGACGGCACGGTCATGGACGGCGTCGACGTCGGCCGCGACGACGTACACCGACTGCGCGCCTCTGTCGAGCTCGACCGACTGTGGGTAGTGGCCCAGCATCACCAGGCCGTTTCCGAAGCTGAGCTCGGCGTGGGCAATCTCACCGTCAGGACCCTTGTGCACCTCGTGCTCCCTGAAGCCGAAGGCGTCGGCGAGGAACTGGATCGCGGTCGCCGGATCGGCGTAGCGGAGCACGGGGTAGATGCTGGGAGCCAAATGTTCGGTCGTCATGGGTCAACCCTACGAAACGGCTGACCGTGGCGGCTTGTACGAACGTGACCTTCCGGGTCGGCTACCGGCCGGCGTCAGCCGGCGATGCCGCCTCCGCCAGGAAGTTGGGCCCCGATCAACGCGGTCGGGGTGCACCCGGCCAGGTCATGGAAGTCCCGCACAAGATGGCTGTGGTCGGCGTACCCGCAGGCGGCGGCGACGGCGCTGATGCTGGCCGCGTTGCCCGCGGTCAGCAGCTGCACGGCATGGTGGAACCGCAGGACGCGACCGGCCGGCTTGGGCGCCAGCCCCACGTGATGGCGAAACCGGGCGACGAAGTGGCGGCGGCTCCAGCCGATCTCGTCGGCCAGCACGCCCACCGGGACCTGGCCGTGGGCGTCGGTGAGTTGACGCCAGGCCCAGGTGACCGCCGGGTCGGCCTCGGGGCCCTCGGCCGCCCGTTGTAGGAGGTCCGCCTCGAGCAGCTCGAATCGGGTCGACCAGTCCGCGGCCGACGCCAACCGGTCCGCCAGCTCGGTCAGCGGCCGGCTGCCGATGTCATCCATCGCGACGACAGTGTTGGCGAACTCGCTCGGCGGCACGCCCAGCAGCCGGTAGGCACCAAGCGGAGTGAGGTCGACCTCGATGCCGTGCTGTCGCCCACCATGCTCGGTGAGGACGAACCCGTCGTGGAGCCCAGCGACGAATGACGTGTACCGACCAGGTTCGGGGTCGGAGGACAGCTGTACGTCGATCGGGTCACCAAAGCTGATGATCAACACGACACTGCCGTTGGCCACCTCCCGGCGGCGCATCGGCACGACGGAGCGTTCGACATAGCCGGTGTAGCAGGTGACATGATCGACCAGGCCGCCGTTCGGCGCCCCGTGGGCCATCGTCCACGAGTAGGGCTCCGACTCGTGCACGTCCACGGTGATGTGAGCACGATCCACCGACCCCAGTATGGCGACACTCAGCCCCCGCTCAGCCGAGCCGGCTTCGACCCGCCGGGTGATCTGCCGCCGGTGCTCGGCGCCGTGCGATACTCGGCGTCGTCCGCGAACAGCGAGGCGACGTGGTCCGGCTCGTCCGAGCCTCGGGCCTCGACCGAGCGGGCGAGGTGTTCGTGATCGGACAGGACCGGTGCTGCGCCTCCCTTGGCAGACCAGCAGACCACGATGACCGACACCGCACCCACGGGCCGGCTCTTCACCGGTGAGCAGCTGGCCGGGCTGCTCCCGCTGCTCAAGGATGCCGACAGCGTCGAGCTGAAGCTGACGATCCCAGAGTCGAACCGGCAGTCGGCGATCACCGCGCTGGAGATGGACCCGCTCGAGGCCCAGGTGCGCCAGGTGTTCTTCTTCGACACGCCCGATCTCAGGCTGTACCGCGCCGGTGTGGTCGTCCGCGCCCGCCGGGTCCAGGGCCGGGCCAACGACTCGGTGATGAAGCTGCGCCCGGTCGACCCGGCCCAGGTGCCGTCGCACCTGAGGAAGTCGCCCACCTTCGTGGTCGAGGTCGACGCCATGCCCGGAGGGTTCGTGTGCTCGGGATCGTTCAAGGCCAGGCTCACCGGGGACGAGGTCCCCGGGGTGGTCAGGGGCGTGAAGCCGATCCGCAAGCTGTACACGCGCGAGCAGCGCGAGTTCGTCGCCGAGCACGCGTCGCCCTCGGCGACCTGACCGTCCTCGGGCCGATCAACGTGGTCAAGCTCAAGTTCTCGCCGCCCGGCTACGACCGTCCGATGGTGGCCGAGCTGTGGAACTACCCCGACGGTTCCCGCATTCTCGAGCTGTCGACCAGTGCCCGCCGCCCGATGCCTTCACGGTCGCGGCCGAGGCCAAGGTGTTCCTCTTCGGGCGGGGCATCGACACGGGCGGCGAGCAGCCGACCAAGACCAGGTCGGCCCTCGAGATCTTCTCCAAGGAGCTCGCGCGGAGGGCTGAATCCCCGCCTACCATGCGACGGCGGGCGTGAACTCGGGGGGAGAACACGATGGGTCGTCGTCAGGTCCGTAGCGTTCGTCGCCGCACCGCCTCGCTCCTGCTGACGGTCGCGTTGGCCGCCGGGGGGCTCGCGGTGGTGACCACATCGGGAGCGGCCGCGGTCCAGCCGTTCGCCGTCACGTCGCTGTCCAACCCGCGTGCCGAGCTGGTCAGCGGCGGCCAGGTGCTCGTCGGCGTCGAGGTGCCCGAAGCCGCCGACCCGGACGCGATCACGGTCACCCGGAACGGCGTCGACGTCACCTCGGTGTTCGTCGGCCAGGCCGACGGGTCGCGGCTCGGGCTGGTGACCGGGCTCGACGTCGGGCCCAATCGGATCGTCGCCACCCTGGGCGACGGGACCGCGGCAACCCTTCGGGTCAGGAACCACCCGATCAGCGGCCCGGTGCTCTCCGGTCCCCAGCAGGTGCCGTTCTTCTGCGAGACCCAGGCCTTCGGACTCCCGCCGGCGACCCAGCCGTTGTGCTCGGCGCCGACCCAGGTGTCGTACCGCTACCGGACGACCGCGGGCACGTTCGCGGTGCTCACCGATCCTTCGGCCCGCCCGCCCGACCTGGCCTTCACCACCGTCGGCGGGGTGAGCGTGCCCTACATCGTCCGGCTCGAGCGGGGCACGATCGACCGGGCCGTCTACGAGATCGCGGCGCTCCACGACGGCAGTGATCCCGATCCGGTCGGTCCGGACACGAGCTGGAACGGCAGGCTCGTCTACACCTTCGGCGGCGGCTGCAACGGCGGCTACCACCAGGGCGCGTCCACCGGCGGTGTGCTCAACGACCTCTTCCTGGCCCAGGGCTACGGGGTGGCGTCGTCGTCGCTCAACGTCCTCAACAACAACTGCAGCACGATCATCTCGGCCGAGGCGGCCATGATGGTGAAGGAGCACTTCATCGAGAGCTACGGCCCGACCCGGTTCACGATCGGCTGGGGCGGCTCGGGCGGCGCCATCCAGCAGTACGACATCGCCGACGCCTACCCTGGCATCCTCGACGGGATCATCCCGGGGATCTCGTTCCCCGACCCGAACAGCACGCTGGGCCCGGTCGTCGACTGCCGACTGCTCAACCGGTACTTCGCGTCGACCGATCCGGCCTACAGCGAGGCCCAGAAGGCGGCCGTCTCCGGGTTCGGGTCGTACCACGTGTGCACCTCGTGGGACATCACGTTCGCCAACCGGGCCACCGCCACCGACAGCTGCGACCCGGCCGTCCCCGTCGCCGCCCGGTGGGACCCGGTCACCAACCCAGACGGTGTCAAGTGCGCGGCCATCGAGCAGGTGGCGAACCAGCTCGGCCGCGACCCGGCCACCGGGTTCGTGCGCAGCCCGCTCGACAACGTCGGCGTGCAGTACGGCCTGGCCGCGTTGGAGGAAGGGGTGATCGACGCCGAGCAGTTCGTCGAGATCAACGAGCGCATCGGCGGACTCGACGTCGTCGGCGACGTGGTCGCGGCCCGGTCGGTCGCCGACCCCAAGGCCCTGGCTGCGGTGTACCGCACCGATCTGCTCAACAGCGGCGGCCTGGGCCTGGCCCGAACCCCGGTCATCGACCATCGGACCTACCTCGACAACATCCCGACCGGATTCGCCGACATCCACACCGCCGAGTGGAGCTACGTCATGCGCGAGCGGATGATCGAGCAGGGCACCGTGGCCAACCAGGTCATCATCGAGTCGTCGCCGCTGCAGACGGCGGCGGTGAACGCGTACGTGCTCGATGCCATGGACCGGTGGCTGACCAACATCGCCGCCGACACCTCGGGCGGGCCGTTCCGCGCCCGGGTGGCCCGCAACCGCCCGGCCGACCTGGGCGACGGCTGCTACCTCGCCGACGGGACCAGGATCCTCGAACCGCTCAGCTACGGCGCTCCCGGCCGGTGCGCATCGCTGTACCCGGTGTTCTCCAACACCCGGCTGGTGGCGGGAGAACCGTTGACCCGCGACGTCCTGAAATGTGCGCTGGCCCCGATCGACTTCGGCGCCTATCCGGTGACCTTCACGGCCGAGCAGCAGGCCCGGCTGACCGTCGCCTTCCCCGACGGCGTGTGCGACTACGGCAGGCGTGGCGTCCGCCAGCGGCCACCGATCGGGCCCTGGCTCACCTACTGACGGAGCTCGGGCCGTGAACCGGCCGGCGCCGCCGGAGCTGTCCGAGTTCCTGGCTTCGTTCCCCGAGGCCCACGAGACCGTCTGGGATGCGACCACTGCCGTGGGTCGACGGCTACCTGGCCTCGGCCATGGCCGACCTCGGCGGGGACGCGACCATGGGCGACGGAGGGTCCACGGTCCGGGTCTCGAAGGGACCCAAGCGCCAATCGGGCTGACGGCCGGCCGGTCGGCCGGCGCCGCGCCGATCAGTCGACGGCGAGGCGGGCCAGGAGGGCCGCCTTCTGCTCCTCGAAGTCGTCGAAGCCGACGGCCCCGTCCTCGAAGCGGTCGTGGAGCACCTTGAGGCGGTCGATCACCTCGGCCTCGCTCAGGCGGCCGGCCTCATGGGCGACCGGCACCGGCTGCTCGGGCTCGGTCTCGTCGGTGTCGGCGACCCGCTCCTGACGGCGTTCGCGCTTGGCGCTCGCCTTGGCCTTCTTGGCCCGGTCGCGCTCCATTTTTCCGAAGGTTGTTCGTCGTGCTGCCATGTCACCTCTTCCGGGGCTGAAACACGAAAAGCCGCCGGCCCTACCGAGCCGGCGGCTTCACGATCGTGTGGTCAGACGAGCCGGACGTTCTGAGCTTCCTCACCCTTGCGGCCGGGAGCGACGTCGAACTCGACCCGCTGCCCTTCCTCGAGCGAGCGGTAGCCGCTGCCCTGGATGTTGGAATAGTGCACGAAGACGTCGTCGCCGTCCTCACGCGAGATGAAGCCGTAGCCCTTTTCGTTGTTGAAGAACTTCACAGTGCCAGTTGCCAACGCATTCCCTTTTCTCAACAGCCGACCGGGCACCGAACGCCCGGTCGTGATGACACGTTAGCGCCTGTGGGCCGTCTGTCCTCACCCACCCACCCGGCGGGCGTTCGACGATCGGCCAGAATCGGCAGGTGATCGTGGTCGCGGGCGAGGCGCTCATCGACCTTGCGCCCACCCCCCGACGGTCCGGCGTTCGTCCCTCATGCCGGCGGTGGACCGTTCAACACGGCCATCGCCCTGGGCCGGCTCGAGACCCCGGTCGGCTACCTGGGTCGGTTGTCGACCGACGGGTTCGGGCGGCTGCTGCGCCAAGGGCTGGTGGACAACCACGTCGATCTGCGGCTCGCCGTCGACACCGCGGCCCCGACGACGCTCGCGCTGGTGACGCTGTCCGACGCGGGTGAGGCGTCGTACAGCTTCTACACGGAGGGCACCGCAGGATGCGGACTGGGCCGCGAGCAGCTTCCCGACCGGCTGCCGGACGACGTCGAAGCGATCCACCTCGGATCGCTCGGCATCGTGCTCGAGCCGGGAGCGTCCGGCCTCGAGGCGTTGGTCGAGCGCGAGCGGGGGCGGCGGCTGGTGTCGCTCGATCCGAACGTCCGGCCGGCGATCATCCCCGAGGCGCTGGCCTTCGCCGGCCGGGTGGCCGCCGTCACCTGTGGCCGGGCCGGCGCCGACCCACCCCACCTGGCCGAGCTCGCACCCTGACCCTGAGGCTCCGAAGGCTTCGATCACTCGCCGGCCGGGCCGGCGAACCTCGGTGCCCGCTTCTCCCGCAGCGAGGCCAGGCCCTCCCGCACGTCGGGGCCGCCGAAGCCGATGAACTCGAGGCCGAGCGACGTGTCGAAGATGGGGCCCGCCTGCCGCAGCCACGAGTTGAGGGCGTACTTGGTCCAGCGGATGGCGCTCTGGGAACCGGCCGCCAGCTGACGGGCCACCTGCCTGGCCGTCTCGTCGAGCGCATCCGCCTCGACGCACAGCGAGACGAGGCCGATCCTCTCCGCCTCCCTCCCCGACAACGGCGTGCACGTCAGCAGGTGGTACTTGGCCTTGGCCATGCCGCACAGCAGCGGCCAGATGATGGCCGCGTGGTCGCCGGCGGCCACTCCGAGCCTGGTGTGGCCGTCGATGATCCTGGCGTCGGACGCGGCGATCGACACGTCGGCGAGCAGCCCGACGGCCAGCCCGGCGCCAACGGCCGGGCCGGCCATGGCCGACACGATCGGCTTCGAGCAGTTCACGACGTTGTAGACGAGGTCGCGGGCCTCGCGCATGACCTGGCTGCGGACGGCAAAGTCGTCGGCCATCCTCTCGACCATCGCCAGGTCCCCGCCGGCCGAGAACGCGGCGCCGTCCCCCCGGATGATCGCCACCCGCACCCCGGGATCGGTGTCGATGGTGGTCCACACCGCCGCCAGGTCGCGGTGCATGTCGGCGCTCACCGCGTTGAGCCGGCCCGGCGTCGACATCGTGATCTCGAGGACCCCTTCGTCGAGATCGGCGAAGCGCAGACTCTGGTACCGCTCGGCGTAGTCGTCCACCCCGCCAAGCTACGCGAGCCGATTCCCACCGACCGCCCAGCCAAACCGGCGCCGGCCGCCGGGTTGGGCCGTTTGAGTGGCCCGGACACACCCGAGCCCAGGAGGTCTCAACCCCATGAAGCTCAAACCATGGCGGCCGCGGCTCCGACACCGACGAGAGCGGTGACGCCTCGGCGACCGAGGGGAGCTGACGGTCAGCTCACCTCGCGCAGCGAGCCCTTCTCCACCTCGTAGACGAACCCGCGGACGTTCTTGTGGGGGATGAACGGGCTGGCCTGGACCCGGGCGAGGGACTGGCGGACGTCGGCGTCGACCTCGGGGAACGCCTCGAGGGCGAACGCCGGCCGGATGCCGGTCTCTCGCTCGATCTGGGCCTTCACCTCGTCGTCCCTGAAGGTGAGCATCCCGCAGTCGGTGTGGTGGATGAGGATGATCTCGGTCGTGCCCAGGAGCCGTTGGGAGATGGCGAGCGAGCGGACCACGTCGTCGGTGACGACCCCGCCCGCGTTGCGGATGACGTGGGCGTCGCCCTCCGACAGGCCGAGCAACCCGTAGGGGTTGAGCCGGGCGTCCATGCAGGCGACGACGGCCACCCGCTTGCCCGGGGGCATCGGCAGGGAGCCCTTGTCGAAGGTCTCGGTGTAGCGCTCGGCGTTCTGCACCAGTTTGTCGGTCGTGCTCATGGCGGCCGACCGTACTCGAAACCCGATCGTTCAGGTCAGGATTGGGGTGGCTGCGGGCGCCCGGTGTCAGGATGGGTCGATGGCCGGACGCATCGTGGTGTTCGGGGCCACCGGCTTCACCGGCGACCTCACGGCGCGGGCCATGGTCGAGCGGGGGCTGCGGCCGGTGCTGGCCGGGCGCAACCGGACCCGGGTGGAGGCACTGGCCGACGAGCTCGGCGGATTGGCGACGGCCGTCGCCGACGTCGCCCGGCCCGACACCGTGGGGGCGCTGGTCGAGCGGGGCGATGTGCTGGTGACGACCGTCGGGCCTTTTCTGCGGTTCGGCGAGCCGGCCGTGGCCGCCGCGGTCGACGCCGGCGCCCACTATCTCGACTCCACCGGTGAGGGGCCGTTTATCCGGCGGGTGTTCGAGCGGTGGGCCCCGCGGGCCGTCGACACCGGGGTCGGGCTGCTGCCGGCGTTGGGCTACGACTTCGTTCCCGGCAACCTGGCCGGGGCGCTGGCGCTGCGCGACGCCGGTGACGACGCGGTCGCGGTCGAGATCGGCTACCTCGCGTCCGGCCTCCAGATCAGCGGTGGGACCAGGGCATCGGGAGCGCGGATGATGCTCGAGCCCTCGTTCGCGTTCCGGGGTGGTCGGCTGGTCCCCGAGCGCATGGCCGCCCACGTCCGCCGGTTCGAGTGGGGCGGTCGGTCGACGGCCGCCGCCTCGATCGCCGGCTCCGAGCACATCACGTTGCCCCGGTTGGCGCCGGCGCTGCGGGAGGTGGGCGTCTACCTCGGATGGTTTGGCGCCGTGGCCCGCCCCCTGCAGGTCGGTTCGGCCGCCCTCGGGATCGTCGGCCGCATCGGGCCCGTCCGCCGGGGCATCGAGCAGCTCTCGACCAGGATGGCGCCCGGATCGACTGGCGGGCCGGACGCGGCGGCCCGCGCCGCCAGCTCCAGCCGGGTGGTGGCCCGGGCCACCGGCGCGGACGGGTCGGTGCTGGCCGAGGTCAGGCTCGAGGGTCCGGACCCGTACGAGCTCACCGCGGCGTTGTTGGCGTGGGGCGCGAGCCGGGCCGCCGAGCACCAGCTGCTCGCGACCGGAGCGCTCGGACCGGTCGACGGCATGGGGCTCGACGTCCTCGCCGAGGGCGCGGCCGGATGCGGACTGCGCCGCGTCTGAGCAGGCCTCCTAAAGTGCCGCGGTGACGACCGATCGCCCGACCTACCCGGGAGCGAGACGGCCCGATCGGCGGCGGACCGTGGAGTCGGACGGCCTCCGGCTCGCGGTCAGCGAGTGGGGCGACGAGGACGCGCCGCCGATTCTCCTGGCCCACGGCGGGTTCGACTTCGCCGGCACGTTCGACGTGTTGGCCCCGCTGCTGGCCACCGGCGGGTGGCGGGTGGTGAGCTGGGACCAGCGGGGCCACGGCGACTCCGACCACGCCATGCTCTACAGCTTCGACGCCGACGTGCGCGACGCGCTGCGGGTGCTCGACACCGTGGCCGGCGCGCCGGTCGCGTTCATCGGGCATTCCAAGGGCGCGGAGATCACCGTCCAACTGGCCGAGGCGATGCCGTTCCGATGCTCGCACCTGGTCAACATCGAGGGCCTGCCTTCCCGCCGGTCATGGCCGGACCTGGCCGAGCACGAGCGCCCGAGCTTCCTCGCGGCCGAGATGCGGGCCTGGCTCGACCACCGAGGCCGGGCGGCGAACAAGGTGCGGCGGGCCGACACGCTCGACGGGCTCGCCGAGCGGCGGCGCCAGATGAACCCTCGGCTCGACCCGGACTGGCTGCGCTACCTGGTGCCCATCGGCGCCCGGCTCGACGATGACGGGTGGCGATGGAAGGTCGACGCCTCGTTGCGCTTCGGCGGCTTCGGGCCCTGGCGGCCGGAGTGGGCCATGCAACGGCTCAGCTGCCTCGGCATGCCCGTGCTCGGTGTCCTCGGGCTCGAGGAGGAGCCCATGAGCTGGGGCACCCGGCCCGAGGACGTGGTCCAGTACCTGCCCGCCGCGGGGCGGCTCGAGGTGTTCGACGACGGCGGGCACTTCGTCCACATCGAGCAGCCCGAGCGGGTCGCCGAGCTGGTGCTCGACTTCCTCGGTCGGCCCGGTGGCCGGGACGATCACGATCCGCCGAGCGGGGACCCGGTCGAGCTCGTCCACACCCACGCCCGGCTCACGCTCCACCGGCTGGCCGATGGTCCCGGCCGCCCGCTCCTGCTCCTCCACGGGCTGGGCGAGCGGTCGCCGGCCACCGTGCCCGACGGTCTCGATCAGTGGCCGGGGCCGGTGGTGGCGCTCGACTTCTCCGGACACGGTGACTCGAGCCGGTCGAACGGCGGCGGCTACACCGCGGAGCTGTTGCTGGCCGACGTCGACACCGCCCTCCGGCATCTCGGTCCGGCCACCGTCCACGGGCGGGGGCTCGGCGCCTACATCGCCCTGCTGATCTCCGGCGCCCGGCCCGACCTGGTGATGGGAGCGATCCTGGCCGACGGCCCCGGCATGCTCGGCGGCGGGACCGGGCCCACGTCGACGGCGGTCAACCGCGGCGACGGTTCGGCCGCCGCGGCCAGACCGCCTTCGCCCGATCCGTACGCCCTGGTCGAGTTGAGCCGTGATCCCCGGCCGACCGACTACGCGACCGCGTTCACGGCCATGGCCAGGGAGGGGTCGCCGCTCCAGACCCCGATCGCGGTGGTCGCCGTCACCCGACCGGACTGGCTGACCGCCATCCTCGACGAGTCTGGAGTCGAGGCGATGACCATTCAGGAGGCGGTCAAGCTCTACTCCGGCCCCGGCTGACCGAACCGGCCGTGGATGATTCCCAGAAATGGGAAAGATCCACCGAACATTCGCAGGGGGGCGGGGCGGGCGGGCGTCAGCCGTCGAGGCGGTAGAGGCGGCGGGCGTTGTCCTCGAACACGTCGGATGTCGCCGTCCGCAGCCACTTCTCGCTCACGCCCGACGCCAGCAGCGTCGCACCGACGTCATCCCACGCGTCGCGGGTCACGCTCGCCGCGAACCAGAACGCCTCGGGGACCGAGAACCCGTCGGTGCCGGCCAGCACCTTCCCGGTCGGCGCCAGCTCGATCAGCGTCAGCAGCCGGTCACGCAGCCGCGCCGGGGCGAAGATGTTGAACAGCGAGAAGTCGACGTGGACGTTGGGCCTCGCCGTAGCCAGGAAGCCGACCTCCTCGTGGTACGGGAAGCCTCCGTGGATGAGCACGATCGGCGCCGCCGTCCCCTCCGGCGTGCGCAGGACCTCCTCGAGGTGCAGCGGATCGGCGTCGCCGAGTCGGATGTCGGAGTCGCCGAACCCGGTGTGGACCTGCATCGGCAGGCCGGTGTCGGCCGAGAACCGCAGCGCCCGCCGCACCAGGAAGTCCCTGAGCGACTTGGCTCGGCGCTTGACCGGCGTACCGTCCGGGTCGCGACCCACCGACGCCCGGGCCTCGGCCTCGGTCACGGTGCCCGAGATGCTCAGCCCGGTCCGGTAGGCGACGATGGTCTTGAGCCCGACGAAGCCGTCGGATCGGGCCCGGTCGAGGGCGTCGTCGAAGGCGGCGACGATCTCGGCGAACGACGACCCCTCCTCGAGGTGGCGGTCGATCAACGGGTCGACGCGGTGGAGCAGGTGGATGCGGCACCCCGACAGCTCGGCCCAGGCCGCCGCCCGCTCGGGGGAACCCGTGGGCCAGGCCGGGTCCATCAGGATCTCGGTGATGCCCGCGTCGGCGAACAGCGCGGTCGTGTAGGCCCGGTAGTCGGCCGAGCGCTCGGCCCTGGCCTCGACCACCTCGTCGGGCCGGCAGTCGAGATAGCGGGCCAGCCGCCCGGTGAGCAGCTCGTGCCAGAGGTAGGTCGGGCGCAGCCGGCGCCGGCGATCTGCGTCGACGGCGTCGACGAAGTCGAGGGTCAGGTCGGCGAGGTCGAGCGGTCCTGGCTCCAGCGAGAACGGATGGGCGTGATCGTCGATCACGGTCGGCGCGCGGCGGAGAACGCTCAGGCCGGCGGCTCGTCGGCGCGTTCGGCGTCGAGCAGCGCGAGGAGCGCCTGGCGGGGCGGGGAGAACACGTCGATCTCGAGGCAGGGCTGGTCGCGGGTGCGGGCCCCGTGCGGCACGTACGGCGGGATCACCGCCACCTGGCCCGGCCCCAACACCCGGGTCTCGCCGTCGAGGTCGAACTCGAGCTCGCCCTCGACCACGATCGTGAACTGCTCCTCGGCGTGGGCGTGGACCGGCGCCTCGGTGCGCGGCTCGTAGCGGACGAAGCTCGCCATCACCGCCTCCCCGACGACCGGGTTGAAGGTGAGGCCCTTGATGAACTCGACCCGCTCGGTATCGGTGTCGACGGTGACAAACCGCCCGTCGGCCGTGGGCGTGCCCTCGACGCTAGCGAAGTAGCTGTCGGAAACGTCGGCCATCGCGGGCGCTCCTTCTCGTCGGACTCAGGCTGGGTACTGCGGCTCGACCACGGCCTTGCCGGTCTCGTCGGGCACCAGCTCCGGATGCTTGTAGCGCTTGGCCCAGTCGAACCCCTGCCAGGTCACCAGCGACCTGGGCACGATCTTGTAGGTCCAGCACGGCTCGACGTTGACCGAGCCGCGGTACTCGGCCACCTTGTCGCCGAGGTAGCGGGGCCCGGTGTAGCGAGTGCCGATCTTGTTCCACACCGACATCTCGCCGTTGTCGAGGTAGGGCCCGACGCCGGCCTCGACCACGACCGCCGTGCCCTCGCAGACGACCTTCCGAATTGGAGGTTCGGGTTCGTCGACCACGATCGACACGCGGGGATCGGCGGCCATGTAGTGGGCCCAGGCCGACCGGATGCGGGGCACGACCCAGAAGCACACGCCGTCCCAGTGGTACCAGACCGGGACGACGTAGGGCCACCCGTCGGGCTTGAGGCAGGCCAGGTGGGCGATCCACGGCCCCTGCAGGAACTCGTTCATCTCCTGCGGCGTCATCCCGCCGATCTTGCCCCCGCGCCAACTCATCGGTCCTCACGTCCCAGCGCGGATCGGATGACCTGGTCGAGCCGCTCGACGCCGGTCTCGAGCTCGTCGTCGGTGATCCGGCTGTACGACAGCCGGAGGCTGCGCCCGCCGCGGCCGTCCGGATAGAACACCGCGCCCGGAACGAAGGCAACGTGCCGGTCGAGAGCCGATCGAGCCAACGCCGTCGTGTCGACATCGCCGGCGACCGTGAGCCACGTGTAGAACCCGCCTCCGGGCCGGGTCCATGACGCCACATCGCTCGACTCCTCGGCCAGGAGCGCGAGCAGTCCGTCGCGTCGCTGCCGGTAGAACGTCCTCGACCGTCCGAGCTGCTCGTCGAGCCCACCGCCCCGGCCGTACGCCTCGAGCAGCCGCTGTCCGAAGGCGCCGGCGCACTGGTCGGTGGTCTGTTTGGCGCCGACCATGCGCTCGATCAGCGGCGCCGGGCCCGCCGCCCAACCCAGCCGCACCCCGGGGAAGAACACCTTGGAGAACGTGCCCAGCTGCAGCACCAGATCGGGCCGGGTGGCCCACAGGCTGCGGTCAGGAGGCCGTTCGAACCACAGCTCGCGGTAGGCGACGTCTTCGACGATGAGGAACCCGTAGCGGTCGGCCAGCTCGAGGAGGTGTCGACGACGCTCGGCCGACAGGCTGACCCCGGCCGGGTTGTGGAAGTCGGGAATCGTGTAGACGACCTTGGGCCGCGCTCCCGAGTGCAGCCGCGCGGCCAGCCGCTCGGTGTCGAGGCCGTCGTCATCGAGGGGCACAGGGACCAGGCGAGCCTCGACGGACTGCAGGGCGAGCAGGGCGCCGACATAGCTCGGTCCCTCGACGACGACCGGATCACCCGGATCGACGAGGCTGAGCCCGATCAGCTCGATGCCCTCCATCGCACCGCTGGTGATCATCAGCTCGCCGTCGTCCGGTCTGGCCTCCTCGAGCCGCTCGAGCCGGTCGGCGACGAACCGGCGGGTCGAGACCAGGCCGGGGGTCGGCGCGTACTGCAGGGCATCGGATGCCCCGTCGGCGAGGACCAAGGCGACCAGGGCCGGGAGGGCGGCCGTCGGGAAGGTCGCCGGATCGGGAAGCCCGCCGGCGAAGGAGATGATCCCGGGGACGCCGGCCACCGCGAGGATCTGGTTGACGGCGTCGCTGGTGGCGGTCGTCCACCGAGCGGCGAACATGTCACGCCAGTCGATCGTCGACCCCGACGCTGGGCTGCGTAAGGTGTTCGCCATTGAAATCCTGTCGAACGCTAGACTTCGTCGACGATGGTAGCAACGAGGCAAGGCCAGTAGGGCCGGACGCCTGACGTATGGCGCGATGACCATGGATGCCGCCGAGCTCGACGCCGTCGACCTCGACCTGCTCCGCCTCCTGGCCGTCGACGCCCGGTTGTCCCAACGGGAGCTGGCCAGAAGGGTCTCGATGTCACCCCCGGCCGTGGCCGAGCGGGTGGCTCGCCTCGAACGGGCAGGCGTCATCCGCGGCTACCGGGCCGAGATCGACCGGGAGAGGATCGGCTTCCCACTCGTCGCCATCATCGGCATCGAGGCCGTGCAGGGCGTCGAGCAGCAGGGCCTGCTGAAGTCGCTGCGCACCATGCCGGAGGTCGAGGACGTCCACCTCATAACCGGGCCGAGGGACCTGCTCGTCCGGCTGCGGCTCCGCGACCACGATCACCTGAAGGAGTGCCTCTTCAACGGCATCTGGCCCCTGGACGGCGTCCAGCGCACCGAGACGTTCGTCGTCATGGGCGGGATGGAGGCCAAGCCGTTCGACGCCGAGCTCATCGAGTCGGTGCGCCGGAGCGTCGCCTGATGTGTGAGATCGTCGCCGCCGCCTGGCCCGAGCCGCGACCGCTCATGGGTCTGCTCGAACGGGCCATGCAGGTCGAGCGGTTCGGCATCGACGGGTTCGGTTGGGGGGTGGCCTGGCTCGACGATGTCGACCGCGGGGCCGGGTCGCGGGTGCGCGGCTACCGGAGCGTGCGGAGCCTGGCCGACGACGCCGACGGTCGACGCCGGCTGGGCCCGGTCACGTCGCAGAGATTCGTGATCCATCTGCGCCGGCCGAGCCTGTTGTCGACGATCGACCTGGCCGACACCCAGCCGTTCGTGGCCGACGCCGGCCGGTTCGCCCTGGCCCACAACGGACGCTTCGACCGCCACGAGAGCTTCAGGGCCCGCCATGCCGACCGGTTGTCTGGTCGGGCCGACAGCGAGGTCGGCTTCCGCGTCTTCGAGCGCCTCGTCGGCGATGGTGCGCCGGCCCGGAGCGCGCTGCGCAGGACGCTGCACGACCTCGGCGGTTACGGCAACCTCGTGTACCTGGGCGCCGACGGGGAACTGGTCGCGCTCGGCGACCACCACCTCAACCCGTTCTGGCGGTTCGAGCTCGACGACGGCGTGGTGGCCAGCACGGCGTGCCACTCGGAGGACGACTCGGTGTTCCGCCTGGTCTTCGGCGACGCCTCGTCACCCCTGCCGGTGACGCGGGACGGCCTGTCCGTCGCCGGCGCGTCGACCGCGACCAGTCCTTCGACAACGACCTGAACGGGAGTGATGCCATGGCCAGCCTCGACGACATCAGCGTGGGCAAGGTCGGGTTCATCGACCGCCACGGGCTCTGGACCGACGAGCAGCGCGATGCCGGAGAACGGGCGCTGGCGACCATCGAGGAGCACGGGCTCCGCACCGTCCGCGTGTCGTGGGGCGACCAGCACGGCATCCTCCGCGGCAAGACCGTCACCGCGGCCGACTACGAGCGCACCCAGCGCAACGGCATCGACTTCCAGACGGCCACGCTCATCATGGACACGACGAACAACATCATCGTGCCGCTGTTCGCCGCCGGGGGCGGGTTCGGCATCCCGGAGATGACCGGCTACCCGGACTCGATCCTGGTCCCCGATCCGACGACGTTCCGCGTGCTGCCGTGGTCTCCGCACACCGGCTGGGTGGTGGCCGACATGTACTTCCAGAACGGCAAGCCGGTGCCCTTCTCGACGAGGCAGATCATGCGCGACGCACTCGCCGAGTTGGCGGCCGAGGGGTACGAGTACGTCGCCGGCCTCGAGGTCGAGTTCTACATCACCAAGCTCGAAGACGCCCGGCTCACCCCGGAGGAGTCCGGCTGGCCACCGGAGCCGCCGAAGGTGAGCGTGGTGGCGCACGGCTTCCAGTACCTCACCGAGAATCGCAACGACGAGATCGACGACATCCTGCAGGCGCTGGCCGAGAACCTCAACGGGGTCGGGCTGCCGCTGCGCACGATGGAGGACGAGTGGGGGCCGGGGCAGTGCGAGTTCACCTTCGACCCGACGGTGGGGCTGACCGCGGCCGACAACATGCTGCTGTTCCGATCGGCGACCAAGCAGGTCTGCCGGCGGCTCGGCTATCACGCCACGTTCATGTGCCGGCCGGCACTGGCCAACTTCTTCTCCAGCGGCTGGCACCTCCACCAGTCGCTGCGCTCGATCGACGACGGGCGCAACGCGTTCACCAACTGGGCCGACGACGACGACCAGCCCGTCTCCGAGCTGGCCCGCCACTTCGCCGGCGGCGTGCTGGCCCACATCGACGGGGCGTGCGTGTTCACCACCCCGACGGTCAACGGCTACAAGCGGCTCAAGCCGTATTCGTTCGCCCCCGACCGGGCGTCGTGGGCGGTCGAGAACCGCGGGGCCGCCGTCCGCATCATCGGCGGGCCGGGCGACGAGACCACCCACCTCGAGAACCGGGTCGGTGAGCCCACCGCCAACCCCTATCTGTACATGGCCTCCCAGATCGTGTGCGGGCTCGACGGCATCCGGAACCGGACCGATCCTGGCCCGTTCGACGAGGAGCCCTACAGCGCCGATCGGCCGATGCTGCCGGTGTCCCTGATGGCGGCCATCGATGCGCTGAAGGACGACGGGTTGTTCAGGAAGGCGTTCGGCGACCCGTTCATCGACTACATGTTGCTGGTGAAGGGTTCTGAGATCCGCCGCTTCCTCGACCACGTCACCGACTGGGAGCAGCGCGAGTACTTCGAGGTGTTCTGAATCGACGCCGACGCCCTCGCGACCGTTCTCGTCATCGAGAACCAGGCGGGTGTCCCCGTCGGCCTCTTGGCCGACGCCATGGAATCGGCCGGCGTGCCTTGGCGGCAGGTCGACGTGCACGCCGGCGAGCCGTTGCCGGCGTCGGTCCGGTGGCGGGCGGTCGTCCCGCTGGGAGGCGAGATGGGCGCCTATGACGAGGACCGGTTCGGATTCCTCGTCGACGAGAAGCGGTTCCTGGGTCGCGCCGTCGAGGCCGGCACGCCGGTGCTCGGGATCTGCCTCGGGAGCCAGCTGCTGGCCGACGCCTTGGGTGGTCGGGCGCATCGCGGTCGCGAGCCCGAGGTCGGGTTCCGGACCCTGGAGCTGACGTCCGCCGGCGCTGCGGATGCCGTGCTCGGGGCGGCCGAGGCCCGGGGCCCGCATTTCCTGTGGCACCACGACACATTCGATCTGCCACGAGGTGCGATGCTGCTGGCGGCCTCCGACCGGTACCCCCACGCCTATCGGATGGGCTCGGCGCTCGCCCTCCAGTTCCACCCGGAGGCCGGCGCCGACATCATCCTCGACTGGGCCGACCGGGCCGGACCCGACGGCCTCGCCGCCGACGGCCTCGACCCCGATCAGTTCAGGAAGGACGTCGAGGCCAGTGCGCCCGCGGCGCGCACCGCCGGGCTCGAGCTCTTCACGGCGTGGGTGGCGACCATCTGAGGCCGGAGACGGCCGAACCGCCCGCCGATGCTCGCGGAGAACGCGAGGATCCACCACACATTGCCGGGGATGGCGTGTGGTTCGATGGGCGGCATGGAGTCGTTCCCGCCCATTCCGCTCGACGCCTGGCGCGAGTCGAAGGAGACCCTGCACCGGTTCGCCCAGATCGTCGGCAAGATCCGGCTGGCCGCCAGCGTCCGGCGCAACCACTGGTGGAACGTGCCCTTCGAGGGCCACCGTGCTCGAGTTCTTCGACCGCGTCTACCACGCGGGGGCTGATCGGGCCGGGGGACCGCGAGGAGCTGGCCTGCCCGGGCGGCGTGACCGACCCGACCATCCGTCGGGAGCAGCCACCGACGTCGCCGCCCAGCCATCCCAGGCCGGCCGGCACCGGACGCACCGGCACCGTTGCCTGCCCGCGTCCGCCGGTGTCATCGACGGCCAGGCCGGCTCGCACGGTGAGGATCTCGGCCGGTCGGGCCAACACCCGCACGTCCTGCCGGGACCGGCCTGACGCAGCCCTCGCGTTACGTCGCCCCCTGGTCTCGGAATTCGAGACCTGGGGGCGACAGAACAAGG
>JBOGGX010000035.1:0-2272 GCA_050744245.1 Acidimicrobiales bacterium | reverse complement strand
CGATCGGGATCGACGGCCGGCCCAGCGCGGGGTCGAAGTGGCGACGGTAGGGCGCAAAGAACCGCTCGTCGTCCAGGAGCCGGTCGACCGCCTCCAGCGCGGCGGGCATGGCCCGGCACTCGGCGGGAAGCAGCGTCTCCCACAGCAGCGGTGGTCTATGGTTCACGGTACGCAGCACGATGGCCTCAACTCCTTGTGCCGGAAGGGGTTCTGCACGGGTTGAGGCCATCGTCTCAACACTCGAACCGAAACGCGAGCACCCTCAACTCGCGAACCCCCAGGTCAAAGCCAATTTTCGACTCGACTATTTCGGGGCCAAGTAGTTAGTGGAGTGTCGCCACCGATAGAAGAGAGGCGACGCCGACCACGAATGACCGCCTCGTTGCCCCAGGATCGATTTTCCACAGGGGGGGTGGTACGGCGGCCTGGCTCCAAACCTGCTTCAAGCTCGGCCGGACCTACGGGATGGCCAACCTCTGCGTCGCTCACCGCGTCTCCGACCTGGTCGCCCAGGCCGACGACGGGTCCGCAACCTCCAAGATCGCCGCCGGCCTGCATGCCGACTCCGCCACCAAGGTGATCCTCCGCCAGGCCACGTCGGCCTCACCGAACCCGAAGCTGCCATCATCGGCCAGCTCAGCCGCGGCCGTGCACTGTGGAAGGTCGGAACACGCGCGACCGTCGTCCGGCACGTCGTGGCCCCGAGCGAGGAGTGGCTCTGCGATACAGATCAGAGGATGCGGCCGATTTAGGGGCCGTTGGAGGCGAACTCCGGGGTGCCTCCGTGCTGAGGATGGTAGTCGCGTCCTTGGGTTGGCGAACCTGTGGTGGGCAGGTGTCAGTCGCCGGCGTGTTCGGCGGTGCGGGCGCGGTGGACGAGGTCGACGTAGCGGTTGGCGGTGGCGACGTGGATGCCGAACATGTCGCTGAGTTGGCGGAGGTCGCCGCCGGTGGCGAAGGCCTCGTCGAGGATGCGGTCACGGCGCACGGGTTTGGGCGGCATGCCGAGGCTGTCTCGGAACCAGTTGGTGTAGACGGGGTGGGCGTGGGTGGCGCTGCGCCGGTTGATGAACAGGTGCGGGTTGATCGTGTCGGGCCAGCAGGATGGTCTGTTCGCTGATGTGCAGTCGTCCGTCTCGCACGTCGGCATGGCCCGGAGGTCATGAAGGTCGCGGACGGCGGAACGGAGGGCTTCGCTGCGCGCCTGCGCCAGTAACGTCGAGATCGCGAACATGCACAGCGCCGCCGGAAGCATCCATGTCGCCGGCCATGCGTACCGACCACCACCAGCCGACAGCCCCGAGCGCGAGAAAGCGTTACGTGGTCAGCGCGGCCCCGATGCGTGGTCGTGCGTCGAGGTCGACGACCTGGGCCACACCGGCGGCGCCGGCGTCCACGCGGCCGGGGACATGGCCCGGCGCCCGTCGATGCTGCCGCCGGGCCAGCAGGTTGCCATCGCAGCCGCCGAGGGGGCCGACTGCCGGTGTCGCCATCGACCAGGAGCTGCTGTTCTCCGACCTCTCCACGCCCGCGGGCGGAGAGCCCCGAGACGTGATCTCATGGCGACCGATCCCGACCAGCGGCCGCAACGACACATTGTGGTAGATGCTCGGCTAGCCTGGCCGCCCGAGATCTCGAGCCAGGGAGGTGCGACGTGGCAAGGCTGCACATGGGTGAGCTCGAGGCGGCGGTGATGGATGTCCTGTGGGACCGGGGCGGCTGGCTGACGCCGGGCGAGGTGCACGACGTGATGGCGGCCGACCGTCAGCTGGCGTACACGACGATCATGACGATCCTGGTGCGGTTGTGCCAGAAGGGTCGGCTAGAACGCCAGCGGGACGGGCGGGCGTTCGCGTACCGGCCGCTGCAGAGCCGCGAGGAGCATGCTGCGTCCCGGATGCAGGAGCTGCTGGCCCGCGGCGGGGATCGGCCCATGGCGCTGGCACGGTTCGTGGAGTCGCTGCCGGCGGCGGACCGTGCCCAGCTCCGCCGATTGTTGGCCGGCGCCCGGGGTCGGGGCTGACCGCGGCTCGTGCTGATCATCCTGTTGTCGGTGGGCGTGGCGCTGCTGGCGCTACCGGGCTTGGCGCGCCCGCTGGGTCGGCGCATGGCCCCGAGCGAATGGGCCCGCCTGTGCGGCATGGCGCTCGCCGGGGGAGCGGTGCTGCTGGAGCTGACCGTGGTGCTCTTCGCGTTGCCCACGGTCTTGCGGGCGGCGGGCGCGCCGCTGTTGGCGTCGCTGTGTGAGCGGATGCTGGGCCCGCTGGTGCCC
>JBOGGX010000034.1:0-1758 GCA_050744245.1 Acidimicrobiales bacterium | reverse complement strand
CGTCACACCACGATACAAACCATCCCCCGGAATGGACACTGCCGAAGCGACTCGCATAGGCCAACCCCGGAGTGTCCTGTTCCGGCGAATCATAGGCGCTACGAAAGTTGTCGTTATTGAACCCTGTGCACCAGGTTTCATTGTCGGCATTATCCAGACCGGTTTCGTAGTTGATGGGATTGATGTATCTTTCGCCGATGAGGTACGTGCGAGACGTACCGTCCGTAATGTGCTTGATTCCCACCTCGCTGTGTTGAAAACTGACGCCGGTTAGGTAGTTGGTCGACTGGGGCTTGGGCTGAAAGGGAGGGAGTGGTTTCACCGGAGTGCCCAGAGGGCTCCATTCCCAATTGAAATCTTTCCCCACGTTATAGTTCGGCTGCGCTCCGACAGCAGTCCCTCCGGGCATCTTGGTTGTATCCGTGTAGTTGCGATCGCCCGCGTTGATTGCGTAATCACTTCGGCCGGCGACGTTGCCGCCCGCCGGATTTTGCGCCGCGTTGAGCGCGACATGGAGGCCGTTTTCCGGCTTAGCAAATACTTGGCCGGGCCGGCGCGAGGGGCAATCGATTAGTGCAAGCGGGTTCACAACCATAGTACGAGCCGCGTCCAGTTGTTGGGTCGTAATGTTCTCGGGATCGCCGTCGGACGCCGACTGGTAGCGCGAATTCTCTTCCGTGAATGGCATTAGGTTAAAGACCCATCCCCCGGGTTGCTTGTTGGAAAAGCCACGGTCGGGATCGCCGACCCAATTCCAGCCCCAACCGCCCGTTGGGAAGTGACCTGCCACCTCGTGATGGTTGACGGCGGCCAACGCGAGCTGCTTGAGGTTATTCGCGCACTGCTGTCGCCGTGCCGATTCGCGGGCCGCTTGGATCGCGGGCAATAACAGTGCAATGAGAATGCCGATAATCGCGATGACGACCAGCAACTCAACTAACGTAAAACCCCGCTTCGCACGATGCGCTCGCATAGCAGAACACCTTATTTCGTTAAAATCTCGTCAAGATTAAACAGAACATTGCTCACATTGGTCCACAATACCGCTACATTCACCAGCGAAATGTCTGTCCAGGGCTTCCATGCCCCGAAGGCCCTTATTACAAATGTCGCTTTCACTCCATTCAAGCTTTACGACGGCGCACGAAGGCGCCCAAAACTGCGGCAATTCCTCCCAGCGCCAGCGCGGAGGGCTCAGGAATTACAGTAACCCTGATGTTGTCGAAAATGGCGGAGTGGGTCGGCTGTCCGATAGTACTGAGGGTATCCCAATATCCGAACATGATGTCACCGCTGGTATAGGCGGATCCCGGCGCTGTGTTGTTGATGTACTGGGAAATCAACGTGCCGTTCAGATATTGACTTATAACGCCGCCCACTTGCCTAACTTCACCTTGGTTCCACTGATTTGCCGGGCTGCCGACAGGCAGGTTTGGGAACGCCGCCCTTGTCGGAAAGAGCGCTGCGAAGCCGGGGTCGGCATTGTCGAAGTTGGGCCCCAACTGCGACGTGAACCCGCTGGTCTTCAGCACAGACGGCAACGGCGTGGGGGGAGTAGTTACTCCACTGCCTTGGTACACTCCGAAGTCGCGCAAGCTCGCGTCGGTCGGTGATCTATCTCCGTTGGAAGACATGGAATAAAACAGACCGTCGTTCACCTCGGGTCGACTTGAAAAGTTTATATTTACCGTGTTGCCCGAGTGATTGATGCCATACAGCGTCTGTTCTGTCGAAGCCGAAATGGTAGCACCGCTGCCC
>JBOGGX010000033.1:0-7291 GCA_050744245.1 Acidimicrobiales bacterium | reverse complement strand
GCGCCGGCTCGTCACGCAGCCAGGCCGGCTGCGAGCCGCGCTCGGGATGGGCGGGACCGGCGGCGCGGTCGGCCGGGATGTGCTGGCGGGTGAGCGCCAGCGTGCCGTGGGCGGGGACCTCGTCGGCGAGGCGTCCGGCGCGGAGGTCGGCGATCAGCGTGTCGAAGTCGGCGTTCGAGACCTGGTGGAAGTAGCGGTAGTTGACCTGAAGGCAGGGCGCCTCGGTGCAGGCGGCGATGCACTCGTAGTCCTCGAGGGTGAACAGGCCGTCGGGAGTGGTGGCACCCATCTTGATGCCCAGCGACTGCTCGGCGTGCTCGAGCAGCTCGTCGCCGCCCATGAGGTGGCAGGCGATGCTCGTGCAGACGTTGACCACGTAGCGGCCGACCTCGTGCGGCTTGAACATCTCGTAGAAGCTGGCCGTGCCCAGCACCTCGGCCGGCGTCGCGCCCGTCAGCTCGGCCACGTGCTCCATGGCGTCCTCGGTCAGGTGCCCGTCCTGTTCCTGCGCCAGGTGGCAGAGCGGGATGATCGCCGACGCCGCCACCGGGTACCGCCCCACGATCTCGCGCGCCAGTGCCCCGTTCTCCGGCGTGAACCGGGCCATCAGCGGGCGACCTCCCGCGAACTGGCGGCAGCTATAGGCCTATAGGCATCGCAACTGCCGCCAGTTCGAAGAGTGGTCACCGGTCGACCTCGCCCATGATGGGGTCGACGGAGGAGATGATGGCGACGGCGTCGGCGATGAGGCCCCCGTGCATCATGTGCGGCAGTGTCTGCAAGTTGACGAAGCTCGGCCCGCGGATCCGCATGCGGTACGGCTTCGCCGACCCGTCCGACACGATGTAGCAGCCCAGCTCGCCCCGAGGGCTCTCCACCGCGGCGTACGCCTCGCCCTCGGGCACCTTGAACCCCTCGGTGAAGATCTTGAAGTGGTGGATCAGCGCCTCCATCGACTCGTCGATGCGAGCGCGGGGCGGCGGCGTCACCTTCTTGTCCTGGATGCGGTAGTCGCCCCGCGGCATCTTCTCGAGGATCTGGTGCAGGATTCGCATCGACTCCCGGCACTCGTTCAGCCGAATGGCGTAGCGGTCGAACGTGTCGCCGTAGCTGCCGACGATCACGTCGAAGTCGACCTGGTCGTAGGCGAGGTAGGGCTCGTCGCGCCGCAGGTCCCAGGGCACGCCCGTCGACCGGAGTATCGGGCCGGTGGTGCCGAGGGCGAAGCACTCCTGCGCGGTGATGACGCCGACCCCCTGGAGCCGCCGCTGCCAGATGGGCTGCTCGGTCATCAGCGTGTCGTATTCGTCGAGGCGCGGCGGCAGCATGTCGAGCAGGCGGAGCAGGTCGTCACGCCAGCCGTCGGGCAGGTCGGCGGCCGTGCCACCGACGCGGATGAAGTTGTGGTTCATCCGCAGACCGGTGATCTTCTCCATGAACCGCAGCCACTCTTCGCGCTCCCGCCAGCCGTACAGGATCATCGAGATGGCGCCGAGGTCCATACCGTTGGTGGCGAGGAACAGCACGTGCGACGCGATCCGGTTGACCTCGCACAGGAGCATGCGGATCCACGTCGCCCGTTCGGGGATGTCGCCGTCGATGCCGAGGAGCTTCTCGACGGCCATGCAGTACACCAGCTCGTTGAAGAGCGGCGCGGCGTAGTCCATGCGGGTGACGTTGGTGGGGCCCTGGTAGTAGGTGAGGTCCTCGCCCGTCTTCTCCATGCCGGTGTGGAGGTAGCCGATCACCGGCTTGGTCCGAAGCACGGTCTCGCCGTCGAGCTCGAGCATGAGGCGCAGCACGCCGTGGGTGGAGGGGTGCTGCGGCCCCATGTTGATGATCATCGTCTCGTCCTCGCCGACGTCGCGGACGGTCAGCTCCGCCGCCTCCGCCTCCGACATCCGCAGCACCGAGCCGAGCTCACGGAGCAGCTCGACGGCCTTCATCCCCTTGCGCGAGTAGGGGATCTCCTGCGCGCCTTCCGCCGTCTCGACCAAGCCGTGCTCGTGCCGGGTCTCAACGGTCATTGCGGACCCCCTTGAACTGCACCGGGATGGCGCCGATCGAGTAGTCCTTGCGAAGCGGGTAGCCCTCCCAGTCCTCGGGCATGAGGATGCGGGTGAGGTCGGGGTGGCCCTCGAAGCGGATGCCGAACATGTCGAACACCTCGCGCTCGAGGGCCTCGGTGCCGGGGTGGACGTCGAACAGCGACGGGACGACGGGCTCCTCGTCGGGGACCTGGAGGCGGATGCGCACGCGGCTGCGGTCGTGGTGGCTGATGACGTGCACGACGACTTCGAACCGCTCCGGCTCGATTCCATCGGGCAGCCGGCGGCGCCCGGCGAAGCCGGCGTAGTCGACGGCCGTCACGTCCAGGCACAACCAGTAGCCGTCGTCGTCGCGCAGCGTCCGGATGAAGTCGACGTACTGCTCACGCGCCGGATGGGCGACGAGCTGGCCCCGCGAGAACTGGCTGTCGCGTTCGACGATGACGTCGTGCCACCGCTCCGACTCGGGCGCGGCCGGTTCGGGTGCCACCTCCGCGGTGGCGGCTTCATCCGTCACAGCGTTTGCCCGTCCAGCTGCTCGACGTGGATCCCGGCACCGGCGCCGGTTGCCTGGCGGCGACGGGTGATCTCGCCGTTCCGGATGTTCGCCCGCAGCGTGAGGATCGAGTGCATCAGGGTCTCGGGGCCGGGCGGGCAGCCGGGGGCGTAGACGTCGACAGGCACGACCTGGTCGACGCCCTGGACGAGTGCGTAGTTGTTGAACATCCCGCCCGTCGACGCGCAGACGCCCATGGAGATGACCCACTTGGGATCGGCCATCTGGTCGTAGATCTGGCGCAGCACCGGCGCCATCTTCTGGCTGACCCGACCGGCGACGATCATCAGGTCGGCCTGGCGGGGCGACGCCCGGAACACCTCCATCCCGAAGCGAGCCAGGTCGTAGTGCGGGCCGCCGGTCGCCATCATCTCCAGCGCGCAGCAGGCGAGGCCGAACGTCGCCGGGAAGATCGACTTCTCCCGGGCCCAGCTGACCGCCTCCTCGAGGATGCCGGTGAAGAAGTTGTGGTCGGCCCCGTGGAGGCCCTCGTCGGGGTCGATGCCGAGCACGCGCGTCATCAGGCGGCCTCCAGGATCGACGAGTCGGCCGCAGGCCGACGCCGCATCCCCCTGTCGAAACATGGGGTGGGGGTTGCCAAGACCGTTGGGGCCCTCATGCGGCCTCTCCTGAGGATCCCCCGTCGAGGCGGCCCTCCAGGCCGACCCGCCTCACGGTGGTGGTCGCGGTGCGGGTGGCGGTGATCATGCCGGGATCCTCGACGCGACGGCCGCGCTTCACCGGCCCCCAGTCGAGGGCGCCGTTGGCGATGAGGTACACGAAGGCGGCGAAGACGGCCGCGGCGAAGATCACCATCTCCCACACGCCGTAGGCGCCCAGCCGCTGGTGCACGACCGCGTAGGGGTAGAGGAAGACGATCTCGATGTCGAAGATGATGAAGATCATCGCCACCAGGTAGAAACGGACGGGAAAGCGTTCGGGCGGCTCCCGGCTGGGGATGATGCCGCTCTCGTAGGGGGCGGTCTTGGCCTGGGTGACGTTGCGGGGGGCGAGCAGCTTCGACACGGTGACGCTGATCGTGGCGAACAGCACGCCGACGACGAGCAACGTCACCAGCGGCAGGTAGTCGTCCACCTGAGGTCACCTCCTGTGGGGTTAGCCGGTCGCAGCCCGGTTGCGTGCCGCGATCTTGTCCCGCCGGTGCAGAGCATTGCAGGTAATGCCGAACAGGACGGCCGACACCACCGTGACCATGAACGGCGGGAACCGCCGGTCGCCGTAGTCACGGACCAGGATCACCGACTCGACCGGGGCGTCCGGGTCGACCTGGGGCGCGGGCGGGGCCTGGCCCGGTTCGGTCTCCTGGGGAATGACCCGCTGCACCTGGACGACGGCGAAATGCTCGGGCCGGCCGATGAGGTTGCGCAGCGTCGACCTGATCTTGAGCCAGGCCCGCTCGAGCGCCCCGGAATCGTCGGGGATCCTTTCCTCCCCGCCGAAGCTGAAGGCGTCGAGCACGCGGTACTCGCTCGTCGACTGGAACACCCCGTTGCCGTCCGGACCGAGGGCGGCGTCGGCCGCGGCCTGGGCCTCGCCTCGGATCGGATCGGATGGGATGAGGAGGAACCAGCCGTTGAGCCCGTCCTCGTCGAGTCCGAGCGACTCGCGCAGTTCGGGATCGGCCTCCATGATCTGGCCCAGGGTCGGGTCCGGGAGGTTCTCCCGACCCTCGGGGAAGACGATCTCCTCGAGCTCCGGGTTGTCCTGGAGCACCTCGTCGGGGTCGGGAAGGTCGGCCGGCAACGGCAGCACGCGGGCCTCGACCAGGTCGGCCGAAACCAGGTCGCCGTGGTTGATCTCGATCGCGCTCCACGTCGGGTCGCTGCCCCTCAGGCCGATGCCGTACGCCATCCAGATGACGCCCATGATCGTGATCCACCCGAGCAGGCTGGCCAGCGAGATGAGCAGCCCCAACCGGGCGCCGGTGTTGGTGGCGAGCAGGAGATAGACCGAACCCATCAGGATCCCGATCCCGACGAGCAGCGAGAGGATGTTGCGGATCTCCGGGTTCCACGCGATGGCGGCGAAGTCGGCGACGAGCTCCATCGGCCGCTACAGGCCCCGCTCGTAGCGGACGACGGCCTCGATCATCTCCGGGGTCATCATGCCGCTGTTGTTGGGCTGGCCGTCGCCGTCGCTGTCCTGGATCGGGAACTCGCGCGGCTGACCCTTGTTGATCCAGTACAGCGCCGGCTCCGGCGGACGCAGGCCGAAGCCGGGCATCATCCCCGACCCGCCCTGACCCTGGACGCCGTAGATGACGCCCCGCTCCGAACCGGTCGTGACGAAGTCGAGGTGGTCCTGGTAGGGCGACTCACCGGGGACGGGCTCCGGGTTGGCGGGGAACTGGAGCTCCTCGGCCGCCAGCCCCGGTCCGAGGGCGCCCCCGCCACCGGGCAGCTCGAGCTGGTCCCTCGAGGTGGCGAAGGACCACCCGTTGGTGTGACAGCGGGCGCACGCGTAGGCCCCGCCGGCGAAGTTCGTCTCGAGCCCCAGGTTGAAGATGGCCTCGCCCACCCGCGGGTCGCGGTAGTCGATCGCGGCTCCCTCGGGCAGGCCGAGCTCGAGGCGGATGCCCTCCTCGGCCTGGGCCTGGGCCTCCTCCGGGGTGAGCTGGATCGTCTCGAGATAGTCGACCAGGTTCTGGATCTGCTGCTCGTTGAGCGGCCCGCCGCCGTCGAGGCCCCAGGCCGGCATGGGCGAGAAGGGCCGGCCGTACGTGAGGATGTAGGTGACCTCCTCGCGGCTATAGCGCAGGAGCACGGTGTTGAGGGCGGGCGCCTTCCAGTCGACGACCTCGATGGTGCCGTCGGGCAGGGTGCGGTTGAACGGGACCACGTTGCCCACCGCCTCCATGCCGCCGTGGCAGAAGGCGCAGTTCAGGGCCTGCAGGTTGTCGCCGGTCGGCGCGAACATGTCGGCCCCCCGCTCGACGAAGGTCTCGTTCCCGACATAGCCGGTCTGAGTGGCGTTGAACTGCCGGCCCGGCTCGAGGATCCAGTACAGCGGGAAGGCGATGGCGATGATCGACAGCATGGCGAGGCCCCATGCGAGCGTCGTGTCGAGCTTCGGGCCCTCGAGTTCCTCGTCGGACAGGTAGGGCTTGCGGTTGGGGGCGAGCTCGATCTCGGAGCCGACCTCGGCCTTGCCCCACGACAGCACGTTGACGAGCGCGTAGATGACGACGCCGACGCCGACGATGGCGAACAGCACCCATCCGACGGCCGTGTACGCGTTGGCCGCGAAGCTCAATGCTCCCCGCCCGTGGTGATGCAGTGCGGGCCCTCGGCCTCCTGACCGGTGGTGTTGGTGCCGATCGGCGGGCCCTGGATGATCGTGCCCGTGTCGACGGTGAGCGAGCCGCCCTCGACGGTCATGACGAACCGGTCGAGGCCGCGGGGTGCAGGGCCGCCCTTCTTCTCACCGACCTGGTTGTACTGCGAACCGTGGCACGGGCACTCGAACCACTGCGACGTCACGCACGACGGCACCCGGCAGCCCAGGTGCACGCACTTCTGGTAGAGCGCGATGATCCCGGCCTCCATCCCGGCCAGCTCGGACGGCGAGTAGACCTGACGGGCCTTGTCGAGCGCAGAGCTCGGGTACTCGGTGACCCACATCCGGCCCTCGGGCACGTAGAGAAAGCGGTCGTTGGCCCGGATGTCGGCGATGATGTCGTCGATCTGGCCGACGCTGATCCGGGAGCCGAACCCGCCGGACGACGACGGCCACAGGAAGCCGAGCACGCCGGCGCCGAACGCGGCCAGCGAGAACGTCATGGCCCCGACGATCCCCCGGTTGAGGAATTGGCGGCGGGTGATCCCGATGGTCTCTCGGTCGGGCGGCACCCACACGGCCGGCGGCGCGGCCTCCGCCTTCACCACCGCGGTCGAGGCGGACGGGCTCCTGGCCTCGACCACCGCCTGCTCGACCTCGCGTCCCGACGGCGGCGGCGCCAGCACCTCGGCCGCGCGTTCGTCCCTGGACCGGTCGCGGCTCACCGTCTCCCGGCTGAGGCGGCCGATCATGTCGTCGGTCTCCCGTCGCCGCATGGCGCCGAACACCAGGACGGCGGCCAGCAGCAGCAGCACGGGGATGGCGATGAGGAGGACGGTTGTTCCGCTCATGGATCAGCTCACAGGTCGAAGAACAGGCCTTCCCGCCACGGGAAGGTGAAGTTGAAACCGGGGCCACGGAAGAACACCCCGATGATGACGAGCACGGCCCAGAACATCAGGTGGACGGTCATCAGGGAGATGGCGAACTTGCGGTCCTCCGGGGCGTTGGACGGGTTGCGATCGGTGTAGGGCGCCAGGATCAGCGCGAACAGCGCGATCCCCGGGATGGTCACGCCGGCGACCATCGGGTGGAACATTGTCAGCAGCTCCTGGAGCCCAAGGAAGTACCACGGCGCCTTCGACGGGTTCGGCGTCTGGTTGACGTTGGCCAAGGCGAGCAGCGGCGCGTTGACGAAGATCGAGAAGATGAACAGGAACGTCTGGACCACCAGGGACGCGACGAACTCGACCGAGAGCAGGTGGGGCCACACGTGGACCTTATCGACCGGGGCCGCCTTGACGTCCTGGATCGACCCGGCCTTGATCACGGTGAGCAGCCGCTGGGTGTGACCGCCCGGGCCGGCGGCCAGCGGCAGGCCGGCCACCAC
>JBOGGX010000032.1:0-38583 GCA_050744245.1 Acidimicrobiales bacterium | reverse complement strand
CGCTCCAACCGTGGAGCCGTCGCCCCCGACCGTGCGCACGATCGACTCGCCGGACGCCGAGCCGGTCGACCTGCTCGACACGGCCGGCGCCCCGGTGGCCAAACGGGCGGTGCCCGTGGTGCTGGGCGCCGTCGCCCTCTTCTGGCTGGTGCGTCTCTTCTTCAAGCGGCGGCGCCGGAAGGGGTGAACGAGCCCGACCTCGGCCTGCTCCTCCTGCGGGTGGGAGCCGGGCTCACCCTGGCGGCCCACGGTTACAGCAAGTTCTTCCGTGGCGGACGCATCAAGGGCACCGCCGGCTGGTTCGACTCGATCGGGATGCGACCCGGCCGGCTCCACGCCTACCTGGCCGCGTGCACCGAGCTGGGCGCCGGCCTGCTGCTCGCCCTCGGCCTGCTGACGCCGTTCGCCGGGGCGGGCATGGTCGGCGTGATGTTCGTCGCGGCCTGGACGGTCCACCGTCCGAAGGGCTTCTTCAGCGCCGACGACGGCTGGGAGTACACCTGGATCCTGGGCCTCATCGGCGTCTCGGTGGCCACCATCGGCCCGGGTGACTGGTCGATCGACGGGGTGCTCGGCATCGACGACAACCTCGTCGGCCTCGTCGGCCTGGCCATCGCCGCCGGCCTCGGTTTGGTCGCCGGCGGACTGCAGGTGGCGGTCTTCTGGCGACCGGGTGACGGCTGAGCGAACCTGCCGTGGATTGTTCCCATTCTTGGGAAGAATCCACCGAACATTGGTTGTGGGGGTCGGGTCGGCGGTCGATACGGTGGCGGGCGCCATGAGCTCCGACGTCGAGACCTACGACCGGCACCTGCCGTTCGAGACCGTGTTCAACTTCCGAGACCTCGGCGGCTACCCGGCCGCCGACGGGCGGACGGTGAAGTGGCGCACGGTGTTCCGCGCCGATGGGCTCCACCGGCTGTCCGGTGCCGACGTCGCCCTGTTCGCCGACCTCGGGGTGCGCACCGTTCTCGACCTGCGGACCCACGCCGAGCTCGAGGAGCGGGGCCGCATCGGCGCCGGCGGCGAGGTCGAGGTCCACTGGCACCACCTTCCGCTCATGGACGTGCACTGGGACCCCGACGCCTACGATGAGGCGCTCGGCGCGGACCGCTATCTGGCCGACCGCTACCTCGACATGCTGGAGACGGGCCGGGCCGGGATCGCGGGCGGGCTGCGGATCATCGCCGACCGCGAGAGCACGCCGCTCGTGTTCCACTGCGCCGCCGGCAAGGACCGCACGGGTGTGCTGGCCGCGCTCACGCTGAGCCTGCTCGGCGTGTCGGACGACGACGTCGCCGCCGACTATGCCCTGTCGACGCTGGCCGTCGAGCGGTTCACCGCATGGATGGCCGTGAACGCACCCGAGGTGCTCGAGGAGCTGGCCAAGATTCCCGAGGCCTTCACCCGTTCGCCGGTCGAGGCCATGCGCCTGTTCCTCGGCGACCTACGGGCACGGTACGGATCGGTCGTCGGCTACGCGGCCGACGTCGGCGTCGACCGAGCGGCCATCGGCGCCCTGCGAGATCAGCTGCTGACCTGACCGCGGTTCGCGCGCACGAGGTGGAAGGCCACGGCGGCCGCGGTGGCGACGTTGAGCGAGTCGACCCCATGCGCCATGGGGATCCTGACCCGGCGGCCGGCCGCAGCCAGGCTCGCACCCGACAGCCCGGGCCCCTCGGCACCGAGCAGGAACGCCACCCGGTCGCCGAGGTCGGCGGCCAGCTCGTCGATCGGCTCGGCGTCGGCCGTCGGGGTGAGGGCGACCAGATCGAAGCCGGCCGTGCGCACGAGGTCGAGCCGGTCGGGCCACGGCTTCAGCCGGGCGAACGGAACGCGGAGGGCATGGCCCAGCGACACGCGCACGGATCGTCGGTACAGAGGGTCGGCACAGGTCGGGTCGAGGAGCACGGCGGCGACGCCGAACGCGGCGGCGTTCCTGAACAGGGCGCCCAGGTTCTCGTGGTCGTTGACGGCCTCGACGACGGCCACCATGGACGGCCCCGCGCCTCGATCCGACAGCAGGGCCGCCGGGTCGGCGAGCGGCGGCCGGTCGGCGGCCGCCACCGCGCCCCGGTGCAGGTCGAACCCGGCCACCGCGGCGAGCACCGACCGATCGGCGAGATAGACCGGCGCCTGGCATCCGACCGCGGCGACGTCGGCCGCCAACGCGTCCCATTGCCGCCCGGTGACGAGCAGAGACCGCACCGGGTAGGGCGAACCGAGGAGGGCGCGGATGGCAATGGCGCCCTCGGCGATCAGGATGCCGTGGCCGGCCTCGAACCGGCGCCGAAGCTCTGGATCGCGTAGCCCGACATAGTCGGCGACGCGCGGATCGGACGGGTCGGTGATCTCGACCGGGGCGGTCGGCCGATCGAGGCGGCTCAGCTCAACCGCTCGACGATCATGGACATGCCCTGCCCGCCGCCGACGCACATCGTCTCCAGACCCATGGTGGCGTCGGCGTCCTGGAGGCCGTTGAGGAGCGTGGTCATGATCCTGGCCCCGGTCATGCCGAACGGATGGCCCAGCGCGATCGACCCCCCGTTGGCGTTGAGCTTGTCCCATTCGATGCCGAGATGGCGGGCCGACGGGATGACCTGGGCCGCGAACGCCTCGTTGATCTCGACGAGGTCGATGTCGTCGATGGTGAGCCCGGCCCGACCCAGCGCCTGACGACTGGCCTCGACCGGGCCCAGGCCCATTATCTCGGGGTTGAGGGCGCTGACGCCGCTCGCGACGACCCGGGCCAGCGGCGTGACGCCGAGCTCGCCGGCCCTGGCCTCGCTCATCACCAGGACGGCGGCGGCCCCGTCGTTGAGCGGGCACGCGTTGCCTGCGGTGACCTCGCCGTCGGGGCGGAACACCGGCTTGAGCTCGGCCAGCTTCTCGGCGGTGGTGCCGGGCCGCGGGCCGTCGTCCTTGTCGAGCGTCCGCCCGTCGGGCAGCTCGACGGGCACGATCTCGCGCTCGAAGAAGCCGCTCTCCTGCGAGGCCACCGCCCGGTTCTGGGACAGCGCGGCGAACTCGTCCATCTCCCGCCGGCTCACCCCCTCTTGCAGCCGGACGTTCTCTGCGGTCTGGCCCATGGCGATGTAGATGTCTGGCAGTCCGTCGGCCGGCTCCCAGTTATCGGCGCCGTTCGACAGCTCGGCCGTGCGCGCCTCGGCCTCGGCGAAGGCCGGGTTGTGCGGGCCCATGTCGGCATAGCCGTTGCCGTAGCGGCTCACGCACTCGACGCCGGCCGCGATGAACACATCGCCCTCGCCCGCCCTGATGGCGTGGGCCGCCATTCTGATGGTCTGCAGCGACGACGAGCAGTACCGGTTGACCGTGGCCCCCGGCACGCCGTCGAGCCCGGCCAGCAGCGCCGTGACCCGGGCGATGTTGTAGCCCTGCTCGCCCGCGGGCAGCCCACACCCCATGAGCAGGTCCTCGATGTCGGCCGGGTCGAGCTCGGGCACCTTGGCGAGCAGCGCCTTGACGATCGACGCCGACAGATCGTCGGGACGGACCTCGACCAGCGAACCCTTGCCGGCCCGACCGATCGGGCTGCGGGCGGTGGCGACGATGACGGGTTCAGGCATGGCGGATGGTCTCCTCGTAGGGGCTGCACGCCGGTCTACCACCGGTCGACCGGGCGCGGCACGTCGCGGGTCAGCGCCGCCGACGGCGCCGCGACACCGGCACCCGCAGGTGCTCGACGATGACGCCGTTGCGTTCGACCCTCGAGATCCGGTGCGTGTCCCACGCGAGGAACAGTGCGGCGATCAGGAACAACCCGGCGGCCGCCACGCTGCCGCGATCCCACCACGCCGGGGCCCCCTCGCCCGGCCAGGTGCCGAGGGCCATGGTGAGGCCGCGGATGGCGAGCACCGGTGTGGTGACGACGAGGATCAAGATGGCGACCAGTAGCGCCAGCTCGTGGACCGCCCGCCGCATTCGCCAAGTGTGCCACTCCGGGCGCAGCCAGGCGAAGCAACGCACCAGTTGCCGGGGGTCACCCGGGGCGCGTCACCCACCGGCGCGTCGTCGCTCGCGTGCGGCGAGTTGCCTGCGGCGCGGGCGCAGCCCGGGTACGACATCAGATCGGTGCCGGCCCGGTCGTCGCGTGCAGCCGACCACATGGACTGTGGTGGGATGCACGCAACGCCGAGGTCCGCGGCCCCTCGTCCACCGGAAAGTCAGACGCGGCGCACGGCGCGACGCGTTCCCCGGCGCACCTCCAGGCGTCCGCGGGCAACGGTCACTGTCGATTGTTCACGGTTGTTCCAGTTGTTCCAGTTGTCCTCCCGAGGTGATCGTCCGCGCCGCCCTCGGTACCGTTGGTGCTTCATGGCGGCATCGTGGCTGCGTCGGCCGCTGGTCGTGTTGGCGGCGCTGGCGGTGGTGATCCTGACGTCGGTCGCCCTCGTCGGGCTCGAGGACGACACCGGCGCCGGCATCGGTCGCGCCGCGTTGAGCCTGGCCGCCAAGGCGACGCCGGCCCGGACGGTGGAGCCCTATGACGGCTTGGGCACGTGGGTCGACGTGTACGACTTCGCGCCGACCTACACCAACGGTCCGCCCGCGTTGACGCCCGCCGCCGTCGACGACATGGCCGCGGCGGGCGTGCGGACCTTGTTCATCCAGGCGGCACGGAACGACGAGCGCGCCCCCGATGGCGTGGTGGACCCGGCCGTGCTCGCGCAGTTCCTCCTCAGGGCCCACCGCCACGACATGCGCGTCGTCGGGTGGTACCTGCCCAAGTTCGCCGACGTCGACCTCGACCTCCGGCGCCTGGAGGCGATCGCCGACTTCGAGGTGCTCGGTCACCGCTTCGACGGCGTGGCGGTCGACATCGAGTTCACGGGCGACGTCCCCGACCACGCCGCCCGGAACCAGAGCCTCATCGACCTGTCGCAGCGGCTGCATGACCGGGTGGGCGACGACGCCTTGGGGGCCATCGTCCTACCGGCGGTGCAGCTCGAAGTGGTGAACGACCGGTTGTGGCCGGGCTTCCCCTATCGCGAGCTGAGCGAGCTCTATGACGTCTGGTTGCCGATGAGCTACTGGACCTTCCGGCGCCACGACTCCGGCTACCACGACGGCTACCACTACAACCACGAGAGCGTCGTGCGACTCCGCACCAACCTGGGCGACGACGACGCCCTGGTGCACCCCGTCGGCGGCATCGGTGACCTCGCCACCACCGAGGAGCTGGCGGGCTTCCTGCGCTCGCTGGCCGACACCGGCGCCCTCGGCGGGTCGATCTACGACTGGCGGACGCTCGGCACCGACGCCCGGCGGCTGCTCGACGACGGGTTCTCGGTGGGCCCGGCGGCCGAACTGGCGCCACCGTTGACGCCGAGGGAGGAGAGCGGGCTCGGGTCGTGGGCGTCACGTTGACCGCTCCGAAGGCGGTCCCGTTGTCCACGGATCGGCGTCGGCCGAGGTCGAGACCTGCCACCCGGCGACGGTGTCCTCGAGGCGGCGGACGAGTCGATGCGGCAGGAGGTCGCGCAGCGCAACGAGCGTCTCGCCACACGACGGGACCTCGTCGAGCAACCAGCGGCTGAAGATGCCGTCGTCCATCCAGCGAGCGACGTCGGGTGGGATCGACGGCGTTGCCCACCCGCCGGACCCGGCGTCCCGCCGGAGGTCGCCCCACGTGCGGCCCCGAGCCAGGATCTCGGCCAGCCGGGGCATGGCCCGGACGACCTCGGTCACGCGGCCGCGCCGGTCGTCGACGACGAGCTGGGCCGCCGGGTGAAGCACGGCGAGGTTGGCCCACGACCACGATCGGTCGGGACGGAGGCCGACCTCGGTGAGCAGCCGATCGAGCCACCAGCTCGCCCACAGCTCCGCCGGGTCCGCCGGGGGCGGTCGCGTCGGCAGGCCGAGGACCCGACGAAGCACGTCGTCGAGCCGGCCCGTCGGCTCATCGTCGCCCGCGGTGCCCGACGTGGCCCAGACCCACACCGAGCCGTCGGCGCGGCGGCCGACCGACGCACGAGCGCCCTCGCGGGCGACGAGATGCACCATCACGATCCGCTCGCCGTCGTCGAACGGCGGCGATGCGCCGGTGCAGGCATCGGCGCCGATGTCCGCGTCGGCGGCGACCGGGAGGGCGGGAGCGCCGATGGCGCCGTTGGCGGCGACCGGGTGGGCGGTGGCGCCCACGTCGGTGAGGCGGTGGGCGGTGGCGGGGGCGACGACACCGACGGCCGACCACGCGGCCGGGGCGACGAAGCCGACGAGCACGTCGACCGGGTGGCCGTCGAGCGGGCGGACCGCGAGGTCGAGCGGCTCGGTGCCGGGCTCCGGGAGAGGACCGGTCAGGGCCACGAGACGGGTGCCGCAGCCGTCGTCGGCGGCCGCCTCGGCGAGGGTGCGGGCCAGTCGGAGCAGGACGGCGCCGGCGCCGGCTTCGATTCCGGCGTCGATGGTTGGGTGGTGAGCGCAGGTGCGCATGGGGCCTCCGGAAGTTGCAGGTAGTTCCATCGACCCGAGCGCCCGCCTCCGTGAGGCGGATGGGGGATCGCGAGCCCATCGCGTCTGTGGCCAGTATGCCCAAGCCGTGTGACATCGAACGCGGCGTGGCGCTTCCCCCGAGGCAGGGGTCGAGGATCGAGGCGCTCAGCGCCACCACCCTCCTCATGAGCGGCGGGCCGGCGACCGTCGACGTCATCACCGGCGAGATCGGTGCGGCCGAGGCGCTCACCCAACGCCATGGGCCTGGGCGGCATGCCGGGACCTCCGAGCCGAGGGCTGGCCGCCGGCGGACAGACGAAACGGAGCGTCGCGACCCGTCGCGATCCAGCGCTTTGGGCTGACGGTGCCGCGGCGGGTACCGGCGTCGGGCTCGTCGACGCCCTGGCCGCAGCCCGTGCGACCTGGGACCTCCCGCATGCCGGCGTCGAGGGCCCGGGATGGGAGGACGAGACGACGCGGCTCATCAGGAAGGGCCCACCGACGTGACGACGTCCCGCGGTCTCGGGCGCGAAAACCGCTCCGAGGCCAACGAACAACCGTCCGGCCTGGCCGGATCCGCATCTGGCCATCACGCGGCCCTAACCCGCGCCCGATGTACTCACCCTGATGGCACACGAACCGACGACGAATCGGGACCTCAAGCACTGGCTGCTCGTGACGATCGGCGGGATCGTCGTCGTGGGCGCCGGCCTTGCGTGGGACGCGGCGCAGCATGCGGCCGACCCAGACCTGGCATCGCACGAGGGTCCACTCACCCTGACCAATCCGAGCCACGCGCTCGCCGCTGTCGGCCTCCTGGCGATCGCCGGCGGGTTGCTCGGGTCGGCCTGGACCGTGTGGCATCCTCCGTTCACCTCCGCTCGGGCCAAGGCCGTTGCGGCCACAACCGGGGCCGCGGCAATGAGCGTCCTCGTCGTCGGTGGCGCATGGGCCATCTCGACCGGCGACGTCGAGATTCACGCCGACCACGCCCACGGCGATGATCACGCCGCGGCCGACTCGGTGGCACCTGATGAACACGGGGAAGCGCACGCCGGCTCGGTCGCCGGTGCGGGCCATCAGCACCCGACGATGGCGCCGTACGACGCGCGCTACGCGGCTGCGACGGACGAGGAGCGGGCGGCGGCCGATGCGCTGCTGACCGACACGCGGTCGTCGCTGGCCCGATACACCTACGCGGCGGATGCGGTGGCCGACGGGTACCTCGCGCCCGGGAACCCGGTGGGCCAGATGCACCACTACCGCAACCCCGGGTTCGTGCGCGACGGCGTTGCCCTCGACCCAAACCGGCCCGAGGGGCTCGTGTACCAAACGGTCGACGGTCGGGACCCGGTGCTCGTCGGCGCCTTCTTCGTCGCTCCCCGCGGCACGCCGGCACCAATCCCGGCGGGCGACCTCGTCGTGTGGCACAGCCACGACCCGAGCTGCACCGGGTTCATCGTCACCGCGGACGAGCCGTGCACCGACACGATGAGGATGCTCCACGTGTGGACCACGGACGAGGTCGAGTTGGTGCGGCGTCTGACGGGGGAGACCGTCCCGGCCACGATCAGCGATCCCTTCGGCGCCCCGTTCCACGCGTCAATCTCGCTGGCCGAGTGAGGTGAGACGATACGGCTCGATGGATGGCCGCACGATCGTCGTGATCGAAGACGACGACAGCATCGCCGAGCTGCTCGAGCTCTACCTGGGCCAGGCCGGGTACCGGGTGGCTCGCTCCGCCACCGGGGAAGAGGGGCTGACCCTGGTGGGCCGCCGCCACCCCGTGCTGGCGATCGTCGACATCGGGCTCCCAGGTGGCATCGATGGCTTCGAGGTGTGCCGCCGGCTGCGGGCGACCAATCATCTGCCCGTGCTCCTGCTCACGGCCAGGGGGGACGAGACCGATCGGGTGGTCGGACTCGAGTTGGGGGCCGACGACTATGTCACCAAGCCCTTCTCCCCGCGCGAGCTGGTGGCCAGGGTCAAGGCCATCCTGCGCCGCAGCGAGCGGGAGCCGTCGCCGGCGACGGTCGTGGTCGTGGGGGATCTCGAGGTCGACCTGGGCCGGCACGAAGTCCGCCTCGGCGGCGCCGTGGTCGACCTCACCCCGCGGGAGTTCGCCCTCTTGGCCGCGCTCGCCGAGCATCGAGGGGCGGCGTTGTCGCGCCGGCAGCTCCTCGACCTGGCGTGGGGGGCGGACTGGGTAGGGGACGAGCGCACGGTCGACGTCCATGTCCGTCAGCTCCGCCGGAAGCTCGGTGAGGGGCTGCCCATCGCCACGCTGCGCCGCATCGGCTACCGGTTCGGCTGAGCCGCGCCCGGCCGTGCACCGCCGCCTTGTCATCGCCATCGCCGGCGCCGTCGCCGCCGCGGTGGCCGTGGTCGGGGTCGGAACCCTCGTGCTGACCAGGGTCGACGCCCGCCAGCGCACGCAGGACGAACTGGGGCGGCAGATTGTCGGCCTGGCTGCCGTCCTCGGCGAGGTCGCGCCGAGCCGGGCCGCGTCGCTGGCCAGGACGCTCGAGCCGACCCTCGACGTCGACAGCGTGGCCGTCTCGCCCATCGGTGGACCTCTTCCGCTCGTCAGCCCGGATGACGTCGAGCGTGTCCGGTCCGGCGAGGTGGTCACCGGGCGGCAGGGCGACGTGGCCTACGCCGCGGCGCCGTTGCCGGCGGCCGACGGGGGTGCACCGCGGCGGCTGCTCCTCGTCACCGACTCTGTCGGCACCGGCGTCGGCGCGGCCGGTCGCTGGTTCGTCGTCGCCGGGGCGGTCACCGTCGTCCTTGGTGGATTCCTGGCCTGGTGGCTGGCCCGCTCGGTCGCCTTACCGTTGGCGAGGGCCGAGGCCGCGACCCGCCGGATTGCCGACGGCGATCTGTCCGTGCGCGTCCCGGAACCGGTGGGCACGGTCGGCGACGACGAGCTGGCCCGGCTGGTTCGGTCGATCAACGACATGGCCGCATCGCTCGAACGGTCACGCGGGCTCGAGCGGGAGTTCCTCGTCTCGATCTCGCACGACCTCCGCACGCCGTTGACGTCGATCGCCGGATGGGCGGAGGCGCTCGCCGACGGGAACGTACCCGATCCGAAGCGGGCCGGGGCCACCGTCATGGCCGAGGCCCGCCGGCTCGATCGGCTGGTGCGCGACCTGCTCGACCTGGCCCGCCTCAGGGCGAGAGCGTTCGCGCTCGAGACGCAGCCGGTCGACCTGCGGGATGTGGCCGCCGGGACGGCCGAGGGCCTGCGGCCCGATGTCGAGGACGCCGGCCTCGAGATGGTGGCCGAGGTGCCCGATGGCCCCGTCGTCGTTGCGGGCGATCCGGACCGTCTGGCTCAGATCGCCGCCAATCTGATCGAGAACGCCGCTCGGCACGCCAGGCGTCGCGTCCACGTGGTCGTCGGGATCGAGGCGGGCGGGGCCACGCTCTGCGTGACCGACGACGGGCCGGGGATCCCGGTGGCCGATCGGGCCCGGGTGGTCGAGCGGCTCCACTCCACCGGCGGCACGGGCATGGGGCTCGCCATCGTCCTGGAGCTGACCAGAGCCATGGGCGGTGACCTGCAGGTGCAGGAGGGGCGCGATGGGGGCGCCCGGTTCGTCGTCACCCTGCCGCTGTGGGCTACGGCGGCGGATCGTCCGACGGCGGCGGCGCCGTCGGCCAGTCCACCTGCGGCGGCGGGGTGATCGGCGCCGCGCTCGCCGCCAACGACGGTGGAGGCGGAATCGTCGCCGCCGAAGCCGTCCGGCGCAGAACGCGCCTTCGCCGCGAGCGGCGTACCCCGAGCGTGGCCACCACGACGACGGCTGCGCCGGCCGCCAAAGCCCCGGCCCTCATGCCGCCCGTGCGAGCGGCCCCGGCGACCAGGCGCTCGGCGTCGTCGGCCCGCTCGATGGTGGTGTCTGCGTCGCCGTCCACGAACGCATCGGCCGCCTCGTCGACCGCGGCGTCGACGTCGCTCCACCACAGGCCGATCGTCGCCAGGACACCTCGTTCGTTGCCGACGGCCGCGTCGGCCGCGGCGAGCCGCTGCGCCGCGTCGAGCGTGCGATCGGCGGTGCCGTCCAGTTCGGACAGTCGACCCTGGCCAGATTCGTAGGCCGCCTCGAGCTCGTCCGGGGCGTCGAGCCCGAGCGGTCGCACGGTGGCGGCGATCTGGTCGCGAACGGTCAGCACGGCCGACGCCGCCGTCGTGAGCTCGGCCGCACGCTCGAAGTCCCACGTGGCCATCGCCTCACGGACGGCCAGCGGCGGGGTCCACTCGCCCCCCGCCGCTTCGAGCTGGTCGTAGGACGTGCGGGCCGCGGCCCGGGCGTCGAGCAGCGGCAGCTGCTCAGGGGTGAGGACGGTCGAGGCGAACAGCGACGAGGCCTGGGCCGATCCCCCGACCTCCTCCAGCAGATCGACGAACCTCGTCCAGTCCGATGGTCCGTCGAACGCCTCCGGCTCCGGGTCACCCTGGTAGGCGATCCGATCGTCGGCCGCGGCGGCGACCACGGCGCCCATGGCGTCCATGCCGATCTCGTCGCTCACGGAACGGATCACGGACCAGGACGTGTTGTAGGCGAACAGCTCGCGCTGCACGGTCAGTTCGTCGCGGGCGACGGTGGTGTCGCCCCATGCGTTGAGGCGCACCGCTCCCGGGTGGTCGGCGCCGAAGGCCTGGGGCGTCGGCGGCGGATTCCCGAGCGCGGCCACCACCCGGGCGCCGTACTCCTCCGCCAACCCTTCGACGATCCAGCGCTGGCTGAACAGCTCACCGTTGAACCACAGGTGGGACAGCTCGTGGAAGACCAGGTGCGGATCGAGCTCGTCGCCGATCTCGATGGCGTTGCGGCTGCTGTCGTACCACCCGTCGAACCCGTGGGCGTCGGGCGTGACCGACTCGGTCAGGTCGAGCCCATCGGCCGGGGCCGGCCACGGCAGGCCGACCAGATCCTCGAGCACCGGCAGCCCGACCTGGAGCTGCCGGGCGACGAAGTCGGACCAGGCCGCGTCGCCCGGCCACGCCCGCACGTCGAAGGCCCGGCCGGCGACATCGACCCGCGTGTCGACCAGGGCCGCCTCGTTCCTGGACGCGACCGAGACGCCCCACGCGCCTGGGTCTGCGATCTCGGTGGCCGAGTACACGATCTGTTCGCCCACGGTCCGGCTCGTCATCTCGGCGCCGACGAGATCGTTCCGGTACGAGGTCGGGAGGATCACGTCGACGCTGGCGAGGCCCGGGTCGCCGTGGGCGACGACGGCGAAGGTGGCCACCGCATCGTTGACCCTGGTCAGGCCCTCTGATCGAGGGGGGAGGCCGGGGAGCGTGAAGGCCACGGTCAACGACCTGGTCTGGCCGAAGCGCAGATCCGGCACCAGGTCGATCGTGGCCTGAGACCAGGCCGGTACGTCGATGGGTTCGAGCGCGGCGGGCGCGGGCTGGCCGTCGCCGCGGGTGGCCGTCAGGTTGATGGCTTCGGCGGGCACGCCGAGCCACAGCTCGTCGAAGAAGTAGAACGAGCCGTCCGGGGCGTCCGGCACCTCGTGGGTCACGGTGACGGCCACCGTCACCTGCACCGCGTCGGCCACCGGATCGAGCCGGTAGACCGTGTGCGACTCGAAGCGGAGCCCGTCGTCGTCGGCGGCCGCGGGGGCGCTCGGGGCGAGCACGCCGGCCAGCGACGAGATGACGAACGCGGCCATGGCACCGGCCGTGCGCCCCGCCGTGCGCCATCGTCCCATCCGCACCTCTCGATCCCACGCCGAACCCGTTACGTCGGAGCTTTACACCACGGCCCGGCCTGTCGGGCCGCGGGCCTACGACGCGGGCGCATCGAGCAGGCGGGTGACGAGGGCGGCGACCGGGCTGCGCTCCGACCGGCTCAAGGTGATGTGGGCGAAGAGCGAGTGGCCGCGCATGGCCTCGATGACCGAGACCACGCCGTCGTGGCGGCCGACCCGGAGGTTGTCGCGCTGGGCCACGTCGTGGGTGAGCACGACCCGACTGCCCTGGCCCAGACGTGAAAGGGCGGTGAGCAGCACGGTCCGTTCGAGGTTCTGGGCCTCGTCGATGATGACGAACGTCTCGCTCAGGCTGCGACCGCGGATGTAGGTCAGCGGCAGCACCTCCAGGAGCCCCCTCGTCGTCACCTCGCCGATCACCTCCGCCCCGGTGATGGCCTCGAGGGCGTCGGTGACGGCTGCGCCCCACGGCTGCATCTTCTCCGCCTCGGTGCCGGGCAGGAAGCCGAGCTCCTGCTGGCCGACCGCGTAGATGGGCCGGAACACCATGACGCGCTTGTGGGTCCGCTGTTCGAGGACGGCCTCGAGCCCGGCGGCCAGGGCCAGGACGCTCTTGCCGGTCCCCGCCGGGCCACCCAGGCTGACGATGCCGATGTCGGGGTCGCCCAGAAGGTCGAGGGCGATGCGCTGCTCGGCCGACCGGCCCCTGACGTCGAACAGGGCGGTGTCGGGGCGGACGAGGTGCAGCCGGCGATCGGGCCGCACCCGACCCAGGGCCGAGTGCTTCCCGGCCGACAGCGACACGCCGGTGTGACATGGGAGCCTGGCCGCCTCCGGGAGGTCGACGACCCTCGTGGCGTAGAGCCGGTCGACGGTGGCGTCGTCGACCTCGAGGGTGGCGTAACCGGTCCAGCCGCCGTCGGTGGCGAGCTCGTTGCGGTACTCGTCGGCGTCGAGCCCGACCACGCTCGCCTTCAGCCGCAGGGGCAGGTCCTTGGTGACGACGCTGACGTCGTGGCCCTCGGTGGCCAGGTTGCGGGCCACGGCGAGGATGCGATGGTCGGCCTCCTCGGTGCTGAGCGCGGGCGGCAGGCCGGCGGTGTCCTGGTGGTTGATCTCGACCCTGAGACTCCCGCCCAGATCGTTGATCGGCATCGGCCGCGTGAGCGTGCCGTACTTGGCGCGGAGATCCTCGAGGGTGCGCAGGGCGAGGCGGGCCGCCCAGCCCAGCTCGGGATGGTGCCGCTTGGCCTCGAGCTCGGTGAGGATGACGAGAGGAAGCACGACCTCGTGCTCGTCGAACCGGAAGATCGCCTTGGGGTCGGCGAGCAGCACGGAGGTGTCGAGGACGTAGGTGCGGGTCGCCAGGGCGCGTCGGGTCATGCGGACCGGAAGCCTTTCGGTCGGATGGGAAGACTCACGCAGAGCATTCCACTGTGGAAGATGAGTGGGCTGCGACCCTGGGGGCGGTCGGGACGGAGAGGGAAGACCTCCCCAGGGCGCAGCGACGGGCAGGACGAGTGGGATCAGACCACCCGCCTCCGCTCGTTCTTGTTCCACGGCGTGCGTACAAGCAACACCAGCGCCATCAAACCGCGTGCCGCGACCAAAGTGGGGGATGGTCGCACGGCCGGCGGGCCGGGGCCCGCCTACAGTGCCGGCGTGGCGGCCTGTGCGTTCTGCGAGATCATCGCGGGCGAGCGGTCGGCCCATGTCGTGCTCGACGACGACATCGCCCTCGCCTTCCTCGACGTCCGGCCGTTGTTCCCCGGCCACACCCTGGTCGTGCCGAAGGTCCACCACGAGACGCTCGCCGATCTTCCCGATGACCTCGTCGGACCGCTGTTCGGCCGGGTGAAGCTCATGGCCCGGGCCATGGAAGCCGCCCTGGGGGCGCAAGGGTCGTTCGTCGCCCAGAACAACCGCGTCAGCCAGAGCGTGCCCCATGTCCACGTTCACGTCGTGCCGCGCACGCGGGGCGACGGGCTACGCGGCTTCTTCTGGCCTCGGGCGCGGTACGGATCGGACGACGAGGCGGCGGCTGTCGCCCGGCGACTGGCAAGAACGATCGACGCGTTGCTGGATCAGGGTTCGAGCGTCGCCTGATCCACGACGAAAAGTTCCAAGGCGCGGTCGAGGCCCTCGATTTCGATGTCGTCGCGCCGACGCCGTTCCCAGACGGCACGGGCCATCAGGGACCGGAGGTGGCGGGCCCTGGCCCCACGACGAACCTCGAGCGTCTCGCCGTTGGGTCGATACCCGAGGGCACGGGTGACGCCGAGCGCGCGTCGTTGTCGTCGAACGCACCGGTGGTGGCGAACTCGGCGCCGAGCCCGGCGAACCCGAAGTGCAGAATGGCCGCTCGCATCTCCTTGCCGATGCCTCGACCCTGGTGGGCCTGCCCGAGCCACGAGCCGGTCTCGAACGTCCGCAGCGTCGTGAAATCGTTGGCGTTCAAGCCTTGCGTACCGACCGGCTCCGCGTCGATCATCACCGCGAAGTCGCATGTCCATGCGGCCGGCGACCATGTCCCACGGTTGCGCCAATGCCACTGGAGGGTGCCGCGCTCGAGCTCGCCCGGCGGCCGATCGGTCCACGGGTGCGAGAACGGCATGAACGCCGGATCGTGTACGCCAGCGGCGGCCAGCGCGGCCAAGCGGACGACGAGGTCGTCGTCCGGGTAGCGCAGCTCAAGGTGTGGTGTGCGCACCACGACATCGAACAGCGGCCAGTACGGATGAGCCATCGACCAACTGTTGCAGCATCGTGCCCTTGCCACGGTTGGATTTCCTGACAAACGGAAATCCTTGACCCGGCTGCGCTCATGAAGTCAGATACCGCAGACCAACTACTCACGAGCAGGAGGATGGCCGTGGCAAGTGTGACCAAGGCAGACCTGGTTAGCGGCGTGGCTACGGCCGCAGCGGTATCCAAGGCCGAGGCCGAGAAGGTGCTGGCCGCGTTCTTCGACGCAGTCAGGACGAATGCGAAGAAGGGAAACAAGGTGGCGTGGCCGGGCTTCGGCAGCTTCACCGTCACCCGCCGGGCCGCCCGTACGGGACGCAACCCGCGCACGGGTGCGACCGTTCGCATCAAGGCCAGCAACGCGGTCAAGTTCACGCCCTCGTTGGCGTTGAAGGATGCGGTCAACAACCGCCGACCGGCCGCGGCCACGACGGCCGCCAAGGCGCGGGCCAAGAAGGCTTCGGCCAAGAAGGCCTCGGCCAAGAAGACGGTGGCCAAGAAGGCGCCGGCCAAGAAGACCGCAGCCAGGAAGACGGCAGCCAAGAAGTAGGGAACCACGAGCGACGGCCGGCCCGTCGCGGGCAGGCGGTGAACACGGCCGCGTCGATCGAATCACTTCTCACCGACCTGGCCGCCGAGCACGCGGCCCTCGACGACGTCGTCGCGGCCATCGACGACGACGCGTGGGACACACCGACACCCGCCGCGGCCTGGACGGTCCGCGACCAGATCGGTCATCTCGCGTTCTTCGACGCGGCCGCGGCGAGGGCGGTGCGGGACCCGGCGGGGTTCGCCGCCGAGCGTGATGTCGCGATGGCCGGCCTCGGCGCGTACATGGCCAGGGCCGAGGGGAGTGTGCGGCAACTGCCTCCCGTCGAGTTGTTGGCCGAGTGGCGCTCGGGGCGCGGCGACATGCTGGGAGCGTTCGAACCGCTCGACGCCACGGCGCGCATCGAGTGGTACGGGCCCACGATGAGCGCCCGCTCGTTCCTGACCGCCCGGCTGATGGAGACGTGGGCCCACGGCTTGGACGTGGCCGACGGGTTGGGCGTGGCCTATCCGGCCACGCCCGGCTGCGGCATGTGGCCCACCTCGGTGTCGCCACCCGGGGCTGGAGTTTCCTGGTGCGGGGCATGATGCCGGGGGCCGGCGACGTACGGGTCGAGTTGACGCCGCTCGGCGGCGGCGAGCCGAGGATGTGGGGCCGCGACGCCGTCGCCGACCGGGTGAGGGGGCCGGCGCTCGACTTCTGTCAGGTCGTGGCGCAGCGCCGGCTACTCGCCGACACGGCCCTCGACGTCGACGGGGCGTTGGCGACCAGATGGATGGCCAACGCCCAGGTGTTCGCGGGAGGCCCGACCACGACCGACCCCGCTCGTCACAGGTCGTCGATGCGTTTGAAGCCCTCGCCGTAGGTGTAGCCCTCGGGCCGACCGAATCCGGCCAGGCGGTCGAGCACCCGGTGCCGGAAACGCTCGCGCTCGTCCTCGGATTCGGCGTCGGTGATGCCCATGGTCGAACGGAACTGGCTGACATGGGCCTCGAGGGCGGCCAGCTTGGCGCCGATGAAGCCGGTGACGTTCTCGACGTGGTCGACCTCGTCCGCCTCCCACAGCAGCAAGGTCGTCGGCCGCCAGGACGGCGATTCATGCTCGGGAAAGAAGTGCGGGTCGCGGGCGGCCACGACGCCGTCGCAGGCGAGGAACCCGGCCTGGCGATGATCGGGGTGCAGCCGGTACCGGCGCCAGGGGTCGTGGCCGAGGACGATCGTCGGCCGCAGCTTCCTGATCCAGTACGCCACCTCCCAGCGCTGGCGCACGCCGCTCTCGAGCTCGCCGTCCGGCCAGTCGAGGAACACGACCCGGCCCGTCGCCCCGAGCGCCTTCGCCGCGGCGCGTTGCTCGTCGCGGCGGGTGGCCACGAGCACCGCGACGTCATCGTCGGGGTCCCACGAACCCTTGGATCCGTCGGTGCAGATGAGATGGTTGACCAACGAGCCCGCGGCCGCCCACTTGGCCAGCGTGCCGCCGCAGCCGAACTCGACGTCGTCGGGATGGGCACCGATGGCCAGCACGCGCTCCGGTACGGGCAGGTTCATCGGCAGGGCACAGGCAGGAGGTCGCGCGCCTCGGCCAACAACGCCCTCGGGAACTCGAGGTCGGCCGCGACGTCGACGTCCCACGCGAGCCGGGCGTCGTCGACGACCCTCGTCGAAAGACCCAGTCGCATGGCCTCGGCTCGATGTCGGGTGAACGACCTGGGCCCGTAGGAGAACTCGAATCCGGCGTCGGTCGGGACGCACAGGACGTTGGTGCCGTCGCCCCGCCGATCGGGCACGAGGGTCACACCGTCGAACCGGCCCATCGGTCGAAGGTCGGACGCGAAGGGAAGGTCTGCGTGGCTGACCACCACCCGTTCGGCCCCGCCGGCACCGAGCTCGGCGACGCCGTGGGCCACGGCGCCGTTGAGCCCCCGCCCCGGCGCCCAGATGACCGAGACCCTCAGGCCCTCGGCCCAGTCGGCCACCTCCGCTTCGTCGCACACGACCGCGACCGGCAGGTCGAGGGCGGCCGCCACCACCCGCTCGGCCATGACCCGGGCCAGGTGCGTCCGCTGGGGGTCGTCGAGGACGGGGCGCAGCCTGAGCTTGGCCTGCCGGAACCCCTTGACCGGCACCAAGACGGCGACGCTCACCCCACGATCTCGTAGATGCGGCCGATGGGCTCCTGGCGGAGTTGGGGTCGCAGCTTGTCGACGACGGCCAGGATCGCGGGCGAGCTCACCGCCTGCCTGAGGTCGTCGAGCGAGTCCCATCGGGAGAGGATGCACCCGTCGACCAGGCCTCCGGCGTTCTGCTCCGTCGAGACGAGCAGCTCGACCGACGAGCAGGCGGTCTGGCTCTCGAAGACCGGCTTGACCTCGGACAGGACGACGTCGCGGACGGCAGCCACGTCGGCCGGGTCGAGCGCGGTCACGAACATTCGCACGTAGGCCATCGCTGCCTATCCTCCCCACGCCTGCTTGTCGAACATGCCGTCGAGGTGGCGGCGGTCGGTGTGCAGCCGCATCAGTCTGCGGTCGAGCTCGCCCATCAGGTGCTCACCCGTGCCCGGGTACTTGAGCGTGACCCGGATCGTGTCGGGTGTGATCTCGATGATGTTGTACGACGGCCTGGTGTACCCCCGGACCCGGTAGGACGACACCGTCCCCGAGTTGGCCAGCAGCATGCCGTTGACCAGCCACACGTGGGGCACGTGCTTGTGACCGGAGAGCACCAGGTCGACGCCGACGTGGTCGAGAAGGTCGAGGACGTCACCCGAGTCCCACACGATGTTGCGTTCGCGGCCGGTGCCCGGTACGGAGACCAGGTGATGGTGGACGACGAACACCTTGACGTCGGCCTCGCCATCGAACCTGGCCCTGATCCAGTCGTAGCGCTCGCGGCCGATCTCGCCCTCGGCCAGGTCCGGCTTCGTCGAGTCGATGGCCACGACGTTCACGTCGAGGGGTCGACCGTCGACCACCCCGCCGCGCACCCGTAGGGCCCGGTCACCCTTCGCCGGGTTGTCGCCCGGTCCGAACGCATCGAAGAAGTGGAGATAGCCGACGTTCTTGGCGTCGTGGTTGCCGGGGATCACCACGGTCGTGATTCCGCGCAACCCGAGCTCCACCAGATGCTCTTCCGCCTCCCGGAACTCATGGGCGTAGCCGTCGGTGGTGAGGTCGCCGCCGATGACGACCAGGTCCGGGTCGATGGCGATCGTCTCCTTGATCGCCGTCTCGAGCAGGTGTGGGTCGAAGTAGGGCGAGCCGCAGTGGATGTCGGACAGCTGGGCGATGACGAACGCCTCTCGGGCCACGGGCGGAGTCTAGGTAACCGTCTAACCTGCGCCCGATGCGCGTGGCCGTCATCGGCGCCGGCTCGTGGGGAACCACGGTCGCCCATCTGGCCGCGCACAACGTCCCGACGCTGCTGTGGGCCAGGCGGGCCGAACTGGCCGATGCCATCAACCAGCGGCACGAGAACGTCGACTACCTCGGCGGCTATCGGCTCCATCCAGAGCTGCGGGCCACGTCGTCGCTCGAGGAGGCGGCCCGCGAAGCCGATCTGATGGTGATCGGCGTCCCGTCGCACGGGTTCCGTGACGTGCTGGGGTCGCTGACCGGTCACGTGCGGCCGTGGGTGCCGGTCGTCAGCCTGACCAAGGGGCTGGAGCAGGGCACCAGGATGCGGATGAGCCAGGTGGTGCACGAGCTGCTGCCCGGTCACCCCGTCGGCGTGCTCACTGGGCCCAACCTGGCCAAGGAGATCCTCGGTGGGTACGCCGCCGCCGCGGTGGTGGGCATGGCCGACGAGTTCATCGCCACCGAGGTGCAGCGGGTGTTCGTCAACGACCAGTTCCGCGTGTACTTCCACGGCGACGTGATCGGTGCCGAGCTCGGCGGCGTGCTGAAGAACGTGGTCGCCATCGCCGCCGGCATGGCGGTCGGGCTCGGCGCCGGCGACAACACCAGGGCCGCGGTCATCACCAGGGGGCTGGCCGAGATCACCCGGCTGGGGGTCGCCATGGGCGGCGACCCGATGACCTTCGCGGGACTGGCCGGTATGGGCGACCTCATCGCGACCTGCATCAGCCCGCAGAGCCGCAACCGCTACGTGGGCGAGCAGCTCGGCCGGGGGCGCAGGATCGACGAGATCATCGCCGAGATGAACCAGGTGGCCGAGGGGGTCAAGAGCTGCCGGGTCGCGCTCGAGCTGGCCGACGAGCTCGGGGTCTACATGCCGATCACGGCCGAGGTGGTGGCCGTGTGCGACGAGGGCCGGACGGCCGAGGAGGCCTATCGCGGCCTCCTCCGCCGCCAGGCCCGCCACGAGCACCACTGAGGGGATCGTCGCGGCGCGGCCGGCCGTGCGTTTGGGGTGGGCTCGTGTTTGGCGTGTCTGGCCGTGAGGGCCGCGCCGGCGAGGCCGAAGGCCGAGTGGCGCAGACAACTCGACCTCAGTCGAGCAGGGCGGTGGCGATGCGCCACGGGCCGAGGTCGAAGCCGCCGTCGAACCGCTCGATCGGGCGGCCGCGCAGGTCGACGAGCCAGCCGGTGCGGCCGTAGACGGTGACCGTCGCGGGCTCGGCCGACGGGTTGAACACCCGCAACTCCAGCGCGCCTGACGGTGCCCGCCGCAGCGCCGACACCTCGGCGCCGCCGACGCCGAGCGCCTGGCCCCGTTCACCCTCGCCGAGCGCGGTGCTCGTCCCCTCGACGGCCCGCATCGGCAGGTACGCGTCGTCGACCAACGCGTACGGGTCGCCCTCGCCGACCTGGACGGCGTAGCGCACGGTCAGGCGACCCTGCAGCTGGGCCGCCTCGGCCGGGACCACCGGGCCGGCGGGCAGGGGCCGGGTGGCCATCGGGCCCTGCGAGAGCAGGCCCGTGCTGCGCAACAGGGTCAGGGCGAGCGTCGAGGCCCGATCGTCGTTCACGTCAATCAGCTCGTACTCGAGCAGGCCCTCGTGGACGACGGTGAGCCCGCCGGCCCGGACGAACCGGCGCGACGGGAACGTCGGCATCGCGGTCTCGGTCGGGCCGCCCTCGGCCGTGAGGCCTCGTTCGACCACGGCGAAGGCGCACTCGGCCGATGAACCCGCCGCCGGCTCGGGCAACGGGATCCAGGCCCGCACCCGATGGTCTCGGCACTGGTTGTCGATCGTGGTCTCGACCCGCACCAACCGCTCGCCCGCGCGCAGCTCGACGACCGTCTCGACCACGACCTCACGCGAGCCGATGCGCGCCGAGCCGTCGGAGCGCTCAGGCCAGGCGTAGGTCGCCCGCAGCGCCAGCCGGCCTCGCAGCGGCCCCTCCTCGACCACCGTGACCTCGCCCCGCACCGGGCGCTCGACCACCTGGTCGTCGGCCGGCGGGCAGTAGTTGTACGTGTCGCCGACGTCGCCGTCGTCGACCAGCCGGCCCAGTCCGGTGAGCTCGTCGATCGAGAAGCAGCCCTCGTTGGCATCGAGCACCACCGACACCAATTCGTTACGGAAGGACATCCCGTCGTCGCCGACGACCACGGGGTCGACCGCGAGCGGCGCAGCCGCCCACCGTTGCCACCCGTAGCCGGGCACGCGGTCGACCCGGGCCAGCACCCTCTGCCGAGGGCGGCGCAGCTCGACCACGACCACCCCACCCTCGGGTGCGGACTCGACCAGCTCGGTGAGTTGGCGCTGGACGGAGCCGGTCACCAGCTCGCCGAACGCCGTCCGATCGATGCGGGCCAGCTCGGCGGCCTCCGAGTCGCGCACCACGACGCCGAGGATCCCCCGCTGCCACTCGATCTCGCGGATCGCCATCATCGCCGTGGCTGCGGAGTCGAACGGGCGCTCGGTCTCGGCCGGCTCGCCTTCGAGGACCTGGACGCCCGCCCGCGACGCCGACCCCGGACCGGACAGCCACAACTCGACCAGACCGCTCCGCTTGCGGACCGACGGGTTGATGACGACCGGTGCCCCCCGCACGAGCCTGGCCCCGGCGGCGGCCAGCGCCCGCTCGGTCACGGCCTCGGCCACCCTGGTGGCCTCGGCGAACCGGTGGAGGACGGCCAGCCCGACGTCATCGTGGGAACAGGCACAGATCGAGTCGTGGGCCGAGTTCCTGATGACGTCGCGCCAGGCCAGGTCGAGCAGCGGGCCTGGCCATCCGTCGGCGGGCATGAAGAGCGCAGCCAGCGGCTCGGCCAGCCGTTCGAGCTCCCGCTCGGCCCGGGCCGCCGCCTGCTTGACGTCGACCCGGTTCGATGCCACGCCCATCAACAGGTTCGCCCGGGCACCCGACCGGAGCTCGCCCTCCCATGACGGCAGGCCATCGGATGAAGCCGCAGCTACATACGACGCCAACGAGGTAACCGAAAGCTCGTAGTCGTCCTGGACGTCGTTGGCTTCGGCCACCACCCGGCCGAGCCAGGGCTGGGGCATGAGGTGGTCCGTACCGTTCATCCACAAAACAGGCGTGTCCGAGCCGCCCAAGAGGTCGTCATACAGCTCCGCCCACTCGTGGATGCGCTGCACCAGGGCCTTGGCGTCGTCGGGCACCACGGCGCCGTTGCCGTAGCCCTGGGGCAGGTACTCGGCCCGAACCTCGGACCCGTCGGGCGCCCGCCACCAGAACGCCGTGCGGTCGACCGCCGACGGGACGCCTCGCCAGACCACGGCGTGCTCGAACCCGAACTGCCGAAGGAGCTGCGGCATCTGCGCCACGTGCCCGAACATGTCAGGCAGGTAACCGACGGGCATTGCGCCACCGAACGAGGCGGCCCGGGCCAGACCGAGCTGCAGGTTGCGCACCATGCACTCGCCCGAGACGAGGAATTCGTCCATGAGGATGTACCACGGCCCCATCGACAGCCGGCCGGACACCGCCAGCCGGCGGAGCCGGTCGGCCGCCTCGGGTCGCACCTCCAGGTAGTCGTCGACCACCGCCATCTGCCCGTCCAGCATGAAGTGGGCGTACGACGGATCGGCGTCGAGCTCGGGCAGCAGCCCGTCGAGGAGGTCGACCAGCCTGGCCCTGAAGGTCGGGAACGGTGCATACCACTCCCGGTCCCAGTGGGTGTGGGGGACGATGCCAACCCGTCGAGCCACGGGCTCAGGGTATGCCCCGATTGATAACCGATCTGTTCCAGTCCGGCAACGGACGCCCACCCGGCGGCCGGACTGATGTAAGAATCGCGGTCTCCGGGTGCCGGGCCATGGCTCGGCCCGGGATGACCGACCGCAACGGGGAGGATTTGGTTATGAGGAAGCGACGCTTCCGGGTACTCGGCCTGCTGCTGCCGCTGGCACTGGTCGCCGCCGCATGCGGTGGCGACGACGACAGCGACGAGGGCACCGAGGAAGAAGAGGACACCGCACCGTTCGAGGCCATCAGCTACGACGAGAGCGCACAGTGCGGCGCCCCAGACTACGCAGGAAATCTGGCGGGCATCGAGGCCGTCGACGAGCACACGGTGACCTTCACCCTGTGCAACCCGGACGTGGCCTTCCCTTCGAAGATGGCGTTCGCGGCGATGAACATCTATCCGAGCGAGGCGCTCGCTGAGATCCAGGCCGGCGGGCCCAACCCGCTCGTCGACAACCCCATCGGCACGGGCCCCTACCGGCTGCAGGCGTGGGAGCGCGGCAGCCAGATCGTCCTCGAGCGCAACGACGACTACTGGGGCGAGGCGCCGTCGCTGGCCACCGTGGTCTTCCAGTGGCAGACCGAGGCCGCCCAGCGCCGCATCCAGCTCGAGAGCGGCACCGCCGATGGCATCGACAACGTGGGCACCGAGGACTTCGACCCGATCGAGGGCAACCCCGATCTCCAGCTCCTCGAGCGCGACCCGCTCAACGTGGCCTATCTGGCGATGAACGTCGACATGGCGCCGTTCGACAACGAGCAGGTGCGCCAGGCCGTCGCCCTCGCCGTCGACCGCGACCGCCTGGTCGAGAACTTCTATCCCCGTGGCTCGGTGCCGGCGACCCAGTTCCTGCCCCCGGCCATCCCCGGCTACGCCGACGGGTTCACCGACTTCGAGCTCAACCGGGACGAGGCCAGGAACCTGCTGACCCAGGCCGGCTTCCCGAACGGCTTCGACGTCACGCTGACCTACCGCGACGTGGTCCGCGGCTACCTGTCCCAGCCGGGCCCGGTGGCCAACGACCTCGCGGCCCAGCTGGCCGACGTCGGGATCCGGGTGACGGTCGAGCCGCAGGAGTCGACGACGTTCATCGACGCGGCCACCGCAGGCGAGCGGCCGTTCTACCTGCTCGGCTGGGGCGCCGACTATCCGGACGCCACCAACTTCCTCGACTTCCACTTCGGACCGGCCTACTCCGGGTTCGGCACGCCGTTCGAGGACATCGGCGACCTGCTGGCCGAGGCCGGCTCGACCGTCGACCAGGCCACCCGCGACGACCTGTACGCCCAGGCGGCGGAGCTGCTCGCCCAGCACGCGCCTATGGTCCCGCTCGCCCACGGCGGCTCGGGCACGGCCTACCAGGCGGGCGTCGATGAGGCCCAGGCCAGCCCGCTGTCGAACGAGCAGTTCGCGGCGATGAGCATCGAGGGCCAGGAGCAGTTCGTGTGGGTGCAGAACGGGGAGCCGGGCGGCCTCTACTGCGCCGACGAGAGCGACGGCGAGTCGCTGCGGGTGTGCGAGCAGATCAACGAGTCGCTGCTCGGCTACGAGATCAACGGCACCGAGGTGGTCGAGGTCCTGGCCGAGAGCTTTGAGCCCAACGACGACCTGACCGAGTGGACCTTCGCCTTGCGCGAAGGGGTGACCTTCCACGACGGGACGCCTTTCGACGCCAACGATGTCGTCGAGTCGTTCCGGGTCGTGTGGGACGCAGCCGATCCGAGGCACGTCGGCCGGACCGGCGAGTACGTCTACTTCGGCGCCTTCTTCACGGCCCACCTCAACGCGCCCGCCGGCTAGGCCCGGACGTTGCGCTGATGCGGAGGTCGGGCGGGGCTAGCGTCCCGCCCGACCCGCATCATCACTGACGACTGGCTCGAACTGGCTCGTGGCTCGCTTCATCCTCCGCCGGTTGCTGTTCTCGATCCCGGTGCTCATCGGGATCGTCATCGCCGTGTTCGTGCTGGCCAGGATCCTGCCAGGTGACGTGTGCCGGGCGACGCTGGGTGAGCGGGCCACCGACGAGCTCTGCGACGCCTTCAGGGAGGAGAACGGCCTCAACGACAACGTCATCGTCCAGTTCGGCGTGTACGCGGGCAACCTGCTGACCGGCGATCTCGGCGAGTCGCTCCAGCATCGACGCCCGGTGCAGCAGCTCATGATCGAGCGGTTGCCGGTGACCCTGCAGCTCTCGGTGGCCGCGTTGCTGTTGGCCATCCTGATCGGTATCCCGGCCGGGGTCTTGGCCGGGTATCGGCACAACTCGGCGACCGACGTCGCCACCATCGTCGGCTCCAACATCGGGGTGTCGGTGCCGGTGTTCGTCCTCGGCCTGTTCCTCCAGTTCATCTTCGCCAAGGTGCTGGCCGACACGATCTTCTACCTGCCGCCATCGGGTCAGCTGACCCCTGGGGTCATCCCCGAGCCGTTCTACGAGGCCTGGGGCCTCCCGCCCAACGGGCTCTTCGAGTTCATCGCCAACATCGACACGCTCAACGCGGTGCTCACGCTCAACTGGTCGGTGTTCTGGGACGCCATCCAGCACCTGATTCTTCCGGCCGTCACCCTGGCCACCATCCCCATCGCCATCGTCGTGCGCATGACCAGATCGAGCCTGCTCGACACGCTCGGGCTCGACTATGTGCGGACGGCCCGGGCCAAGGGCCTGCGCGAGCGGCTGGTGGTCGGCCGCCACGCCCTGCGCAACTCGCTGCTCCCGGTGGTCACCGTGATCGGGCTGTCGCTGGGCACGCTCCTCGGCGGGGCCATCCTGACCGAGACGATCTTCAGCCTGACCGGCGTGGGCAAGACCCTGTTCGACGCCATCGCCGCCCGTGACTACACCGTCATCCAGGGCTTCACCCTGGTGATCGCGGTGGTGTTCGTCGTCATCAACCTGATCACCGACATCATCTACACCTATCTGGACCCGAAGGTCAGGGTGGGCTAGCCGTGGCCATCGAACCCGAGGTCGAACTGGCCGCGACGACGACGGGGCAGGCCTCGATCCTGCGGGCCCGTGGCCTGTGGCGCGACGCCTTCAGGGAGACGTTCAGGAAGAAGTCGGCGATCGTCGGGGCGGTCATCCTCGGCTTCCTCGTGTTCCTCGCCGTGTTCGCCCCGATCATCGCGCCGTACGGCCCCAACGAGGTGCTGCTCGACGTCGAGGACGTCCATCCCCGCGATTCGCCGTGCATCCACCTGTTCGGCTGTCCTGAGGAACAGCCCCAGCACATCCTCGGCATCGACAGGAACGGCCAGGACGAGTTCAGCCGGCTCATCTACGGCGCGCGCGTCTCGCTCTTCTCCGGCTTTGCCGCGGTCACGTTCGCGGTGGCCGTCGGGACGTTCTTCGGGCTGGTCGCCGGGTTCTTCGGTCGCGGCGTCGACACCGTGATCATGCGGGTCATGGACGTGCTCCTGGCGTTTCCCGCCCTCCTGTTGGCGATCGCCATCGTGACCGTGCTGGGCAACGGGTTGTTCAACGCGATCATCGCCATCTCGATCGTCACCATCCCGATCTACGCCCGGCTGGTCCGGTCGAGCGTGCTCTCCATCCGCGAACAGGATTTCGTGACCGCCGACCGGGCGTTGGGTGTTTCGTCGCGCCGGCTGATCGGTCATCGGGTGCTTCCCAACGCGCTCACGCCGTTGGTCGTGCAGGCCACGCTGTCGATCGCGACCGCGGTGCTCGAGCTGGCCGCGCTCAGCTTCGTCGGCCTCGGCGGCTCCGAGGCCATCCCCGAGTGGGGGAGGATGATCTCAGCCGAGCGCACCGCCATCTTCACCGCGCCATGGCTGGTGCTGGCCCCAGGGTTCATGATCATGCTGAACGTGCTCGCCTTCAACCTCATCGGCGACGGGCTGCGCGACGCCCTCGACCCCCGACTGAACCGGTGAGCGTCGACGACGCCGTCCCGGCGCCGTTGCTCGAGATCTCGGGCCTGCGGACGTGGTTCTTCACCGCCGACGGGATCGTCAAGGCGGTCGACGGTGTCGACCTCCGGGTCATCCCGGGCGAGGTGCTCGGGCTCGTCGGCGAGTCAGGGTCGGGCAAGAGCGTCACCTCGTTCTCGATCCTGCGGCTGGTGTCGGCCCCGGGACGGATCATCGACGGCTCGATCCGCTTCAAGGACCAGGAGCTCACGGCCAGGACGGAGGCCGAGATGCGCGACATCCGCGGCGATCAGATCAGCATGATCTTCCAGCAACCCGTCTCTTCGCTGAACCCGGCCTACCGGGCCGGGTTCCAGATCGGCGAGGTCTACGAGATCCACCGCGACGTCGAGCGCAAGGTCGGCGAGCAGAAGGCGGTCGCCATGCTGCGGCGGGTCGGCATCCCCGATCCGGCCCGCCGGGCCCGGTCCTACCCGCACCAGCTCTCCGGCGGCCAGGCCCAGCGGGTCATGATCGCCATGGCCCTGGCCGGCGACCCAGACCTGCTCGTGGCCGACGAGCCGACCACCGCGCTCGATGTCACCATCCAGGCGCAGATCCTCGAGCTGATCCGGGAGGTCCAGGCCGACCTGGGGATGAGCGTCGTGCTCATCACCCACGACCTCGGGATCGTGGCCGAGATGGCCGACCGGGTGGCGGTCATGTACGCCGGTCAGATCGTCGAGGAGACCGACACCCGCACCCTGTTCCACGATCCGAAGCACCCGTACACCCAGGGGCTCATCGGCTCGGTGCCGGTGATCGGCGCCCGGCGCGACCGTCTCGACGTCATCCCCGGGCGGGTCCCCAACCTCATCGGCCTGGAGCACCACTGCCGATTCGCCCCCCGCTGTCGGGCCCGGGTCGAGCTGGGCCTGACCCGATGCACCGAGGCCATGCCCGCCCTGGTCGAGGTCGAGCCCGGCCATAAGGTGCGCTGCTTCATCCACGCCGAGGCCGAGGAGCCGGAGTACGAGGCGCCCGTGGCGGTGTCGGGCCGGAAGGGGACGAAGGTCGCCAGCCGTGGCTGACCGGCCGGTCATCATGGAGGCCAGGGGCCTGGTCAAGGAGTACCCGGTGCAGTCCGGCGCGTTCGGTCGTGTCGCCGGCAAGGTGCGGGCCGTCGACCGGGTCGACCTCGACGTCTACGCCGGCGAGGCGCTCGGCGTGGTGGGGGAGTCCGGCTGCGGGAAGACCACGCTGGGTCGGATGCTGCTGCGGCTGCTCGACGCCGACGCGGGGTCGCTCGTCTTCGACGGTCGCGACCTCCTCGCGGCCTCGGGCGAGGCGCTCCGGTCCCTGCGCCGCGAGATGCAGATCGTGTTCCAGGACCCGTACTCCTCGCTCGATCCCAGGGCCACGGTCGGCGACAGCATCGCCGAGGGGCTCCGGGCCCACGGTGTGCCTCGGGCCGAGCGTCACGACCGGGTCGACGAGGTGCTCGAACTGGTCGGGCTGGAGCCGTACCACGCCCGGCGCTACCCCCATCAGTTCTCCGGCGGTCAGCGGCAGCGGATCGGCATCGCCCGCGCCCTGGCCGTGTCGCCCAGGTTCCTGGTGGCCGACGAACCCGTGTCCGCCCTCGACGTCTCCATCCAGTCGCAGATCCTGAATCTGCTCCGCGACCTGCAGCAGCGGCTCGACTTCACCCTCGTCTTCGTGGCCCACGACCTGGCGGTGGTCGAGCATCTGTGCGACCGGATCGCGGTCATGTACCTGGGCCGCATCGTCGAGATCGGCACGCGGGACGAGGTGTTCGCCAACCCGCAGCACCCGTACACCCAGGCGCTCCTGTCGGCCATTCCCATCCCGGATCCCGACCGGCCCCGGGAGCACATCCGGCTCGAGGGCGAGCTGCCCAGCCCGCTCAATCCGCCGCCGGGCTGCCGCTTCCACCCGCGCTGCCCGATCGCCGTGCTCGGCGAGGGCATCTGCGACGAGCTCGAGCCGGAGCGGCTGCCGTCGGCGGTGAGCCCGAGCCACCTGGCCGCCTGCCACCTACGCACCGGCGACTTCCAGGACCGCGAACGCCCCCTGGCCGTCCGGCGAGCCTGAGCCGCGGGCAGACTGGGCCGGTGCGCATCGCGTTCGGTACCGACGAACGGACGCCGCTGACCGACGCCGTCAAGGACGGGTTGGCCGAGCGGGGTCACGAGGTCGTGGTCGCCGGCGAGGGCGAGCCGTGGCCGGATGTCGGTCGGGCGGTGGGCGAGGCCGTGGCCGCCGGGCGGGCCGATCGGGGAGTCGTCTGCTGCTGGACCGGCACGGGCGTGTCGATGGCCGCCAACAAGGTGGCTGGCGTGCGCGCCGCCTTGTGCACCGACGCCGAGACGGCCAGGGGTGCCCGGCGCTGGAACGACGCCAATGTGCTGGCCATGGGGCTACGCCTCACCTCGCCCGAGGTGGCGAGCGAGATGCTCGACGCGTTCCTCACCACCGACCCCGATCCGGCCGAGCGGGCCGAGATCGCCAAGCTCGGCTGAGGGCACACCGCCTGGTTCTGTCGCCCTGGTGGTGCGGATTGCGCACCCTGGGGGCGACGAAACCCGTGGTGGCGGGCCACCGGCCTACGCTCGTCAGCCATGGCCGTGACCGATCTCAAGCTGACCGAGTGGACCTCGTGCGGCGGGTGCGCGGCCAAGTGGGGCGGCGCCGCGCTGTCGGCCCTCCTGCGCTCCCTGGCCGGCGACGCCCCCGAGGATCTCGTCGTCGGGCTGGCGCCCTTCGACGATGCCGCCGTCTACCGCCTGACCCCCGACGTGGCGCTGGTGTCCACGACTGACTTCTTTCCGCCGCTGGTCGACGACCCGGCCGACTACGGGGCCATCGCCGCAGCCAACGCCTGCAGCGACGTGTTCGCCATGGGCGGCCGGGTTCTGCTCGCCCTCAACGTGGCCGCCTTTCCCGAACGGTTCCCACCAGAGGCCATCGCCACCATCTTCGGGGCCGCGGCCGAGGTGGTGGGCGAGGCGGGCGGCGTGGTCGCCGGCGGCCACACCATCCGCAGCGAGGAACCCATCTTCGGGCTGGCCGTCCAGGGCACGGTCCACCCCGACCGGATCCTCACCAAGGGCGGCGCCCGGCCGGCCGACGTGCTCCTCGTGTCCAAGCCCATCGGCACGGGTATCGCGCTCGCCAGCGGTTCCCCGGCAGCCGCCGCCGCCGTCGCCGGGATGCGCGGGCTGAACCGCCGCGCCTCCGAGGCGCTCATCGAGCTGGGCGACGCCGTCCACGCCGTCACCGACGTCACCGGGTTCGGCCTGCTCGGCCACGCGTGGGAGATCGCCGAGCGGTCCGGCGTCCGGCTCACGATCGACGCCGCCGCGATTCCCCTCTACGACGGGGTGCGGGCCGCGGCCGAGGCCGGCGTCCGCACCGGAGGCGACGAGCGCAACCGGGCCTACCTCGACGGCCGGATCAGCAGCCGAGTCCCGGCCGCGCTCGAAACGCTGGCCTACGACCCGCAGACCTCGGGCGGACTGCTTGCCGCGGTCGACCGGCGCGGGCCGGCGGCCGACGACCTGGTCGCCGCCGGCTTCGTGCCGATCGGGGCGGTGGCCGTCGCCGACCCGACGCCGGGCGTCGACCTGGGCTGAGCCTCGGGTCCTACCAGAGCTGGGCCACCTCGTACAGGTAGTACTCGGTGTAGCGGGCGAAGGTGTCGTAGTCGATGAGCCGGCGGAACTCGTCGGCGTCGGCCGGCAGCTCGCCCCGCTCGAACTTGAGCAGCCAGTCACCGATGCGAATCTTGTCGCCCATGCCGAGATTGCCGACGACCGTCCAGGCCTCGTCCCGCCGACGGCCTTCCTGCGGAACGGGTACGACGTGGCCGAGTCGTTCGACGTAGTGGTTCAGCACGCGGTCCGCCTGCGCCCGGATGTCGGGATCGCCCGGACCACGACATCCGTCAATGGCGGCGGGAACCTCCGTAGGTCGAGGGGCGAATGGCTACTCTCGGCTCCGTGGCTGTGGCGGTGCCGACCCTGCGCAAGGCGCTCAAAGGAAAGTCGCCGTCGCTCACCGTCGAGCGCGAGCTCTGGGACGCCGGCTGCACCAATGTCGTCGGCGTCGACGAGGTGGGGCGGGGATCGTGGGCCGGCCCCCTCACCGTCGGCGCCGCCGTGATCCCCCGTGACCGCCGCGTCTACAAGGTTCGCGACTCGAAGCTGCTGACATCGGCCGAACGGGAGGCGATGTTCGACCGCATCGCCGAGTGGTGTGTGGCCTGGGCCGTCGGCCACGCCAGCCAGGAGGAGTGCGACGAGCTCGGGATGTCGGAGGCCCAACGGCTGGCCGCCCGGCGCGCCATCGAGGCGTTGGGCCTGGCGCCCGATCGGGTCGTGGTCGACGGGAAGTGGGATTTCGTCGGCACGCCGCAGACCCGGGGGCTCACCCGGCGCATGGTCAAGGCCGACCGGTACTGCCTGTCGGTGGCGGCGGCGTCGATCCTGGCCAAGGTGTCCCGCGACCGCATCATGCGGACCGAGGCCGAGCACTACCCGTACTACGACTTCGAGTTCAACAAGGGGTATCCGTGCCCCCGGCACAAGGCCGCCCTCAAGGGGTACGGGCCGAGCGCCATCCACCGCCGTCGCTGGGTGTTCATGGAGGGCATCCCGTGGACCGGTGTGCCGCGGCTGTATCCCCCCGACCCTCAGCTCTCGCTGTTCGAGCCGTCCTGATCGTCCGGTTCGCCCACGGGGTACGGTGCGGCCATGTCCGACAGCGACAGCGGCAGCGAGACGGATTCGGTCGATTCGGTCGACGACAGGAGCGAGCGGCTCGACGAGCTCGAGCGCAAGATCGAGGAGGTCCGCCACCGGGCCGAGGAGGACGACCTGCTCGACAACCCGAACGACCCGAAGTTCTACGAGCTGTTCGAGGGCGACGGAGACCCGGAGACACCGGATTGACACGAAAGTGCTTGAAACAGCACTGACGGGGCTCGGAGGTGACGCCGTGAGTGGGCGCGACCGCGCATTCCGTACCGACCCGTGCCTCCGGCGCCGCTCGTTCTGATGGTCTCGTCCCGCCCGCCGGCGTGGCCCGCGCTCGCCCTCGCCGCCTGGTCGATCGTCGTGTGGGCCGGCCGGCTGCGCAACCTGGCCACCGACGACGGACTGACACTCGCTCGCACCGCACCCGCCCTCGGTTTCATCGTCGGCGGGCTCGTGGTCGCCCTCGCCGCCCTGCGCCGGACGTCCTGGCTCCCCACCGCCGTTGTGGCCCTCGCGGGCTGGACGATCGTCGTCTGGGTCGTCCGCGGCACCGGCATCCTCATCGCCGACCACGACGCCGGTTTCACCGCGGTCCACACCACCCTCGCCGTCGTGTCGATCGGGCTCGCCGTCCTGGCGCTCAGCTCGACGGCGCGGTCCCCGACAGATCGACGTCGAGTGCGAGCGTCAGGCAACGGCAGCCGCCCCCGGCCTTGAGGAACTCGCCCACCGGGCACTCGACCGCATCGAAACCCCACGCCTCGAGCTGCCGGCCGACCCGCGGCGGCACCTTCGGCATGACGATCCGCGTGCCGACGACGACCGAGTTGGCGCAGAAGCCGAAGGCCTCGTCGTCCTCCAGCCACAACGGCTCGGGCACCAGGGCCTCGACCACCCTGCGCCCGTAGGCGTCCCACGCGAGCGGCGCACACAGGGCCCGCCTGTCGTCGAGCGGGCAGAACGTCAGGTCGATGTGGTACATCCGCTCCGCGACCAGCTCGACCGCGCGCACCGGAGCGCCGAGCTTCTCGGACAGCACCTGCCCGGCGGCGGCGTCGGACCGGATCCGGTACCCGGACAGCAGGACGCCGTTGAACGGCAGCGCGTCGCCCGCCCCCTCGTGGTCGAGATCGGACGGTAGGCGGTCGACGAGCCAGCCCTGCTCGGCGAACCAGGACGCGAAGATCTCGGTCTCGGCCCGGCGCTCCGGGTGGCGGAAGTGGGCGGGCACGAAGGTCGAACCGCTGAGCACCCCGGCGTTGGCCGTGAACACCATGTCGGGCACCTCGGGTCGGGGCTCGACCACGACCACCTCGGCGCCGGCGGCCCGCAGCGTGGCGACCAGTCGCGTCCACTGCTCGTTCGCCACGTCGACGTCGACCTTGACCTCCCGGCTCATCCACGGGTTGATCTCGTAGAGGACGCCGAAGTGGAGCGGCGGGCACATCAGGTAGCGCCGGCCCCACGCCAGCTCAGCCATCGGCGCCCGTCAGCTGATCGGCGAGCTGGCGCACGAACGGCCCGACGTCGGTCACGATGCCGAGCGCCTGGTGGCTGCCCCGGTCGGTCAGCTTGGTCACGACGGCCTGGTTGATGTCGACGCAGAAGGTCTCGACCCCGGCCGGCAGCAGGTTGCCGGTGCCGATGGCGTGCAGCGTCGACGCCAGCATCAGGGCGACGGCCACGCCGGGGACCAGCTCGCGCATGGCGTCCGCCGCGGCCACGACGTCGGCGATGGTGTCGGGCAGCGGCCCGTCGTCGCGGATCGACCCGCCGAGCACAAACGGCACGTCGTGGCGGACGCACTCGTACATCACCCCGCCGGTCACCAGCCCGGCCTCGACGGCCGCCGCGATCGATCCGTGCCGGCGGATCTCGTTGATCACCCGGAGATGGTTGGAGTGCCCGCCCTCGGTCGCCGTGCCCTCGGCCACCGACACCCCGAGCGACGTCCCGAGCACGTTGGCCTCCATGTCGTGGGTGGCGAAGCCGTTCCCGGCGAACACGACGTCGATCCAGCCCGAGCGGACGAGCCGGGCCACGTCGGGCGCGGCGCCCGTGTGGACGACGGCCGGGCCGCACACCGCGAGGACCCTGCCGCCCCGGGCCTTGGCCGCCCTGATCCGCTCGGTCACCTGGGCCAGCAGCAGGGCCTTGGGCTTCTCCGAGGACACGTCGGAGTTCATGAACTCGAACGAACGGCTGTCGCGTGGCCGCTCGGGCGCCCGGACCCGCACCCCGTCATGGCCGACGACGATGACGTCGCCCGCCCGGACCTGATGCATCGGCCGGGTCCGCACCCGCAACCCCGCATCGCATTCTGGCCCGATGACGACGAGGCCGCAGTCCATCTCCGGGTTCTCGACCTCGTGCCAGTGGCCGTCGATCCTGACCTCGGTGGCCAGGTTCGTCGTCGAGTAGAACCCCGCGGGCAGCACACCGTCCTGGTCGGCGCGGACCACGGCCGCGTCGCCCAGCCCCTGCCGGTTGGCCCCGTGGACCTGCAGCTGGTCGAGGAGCGAGCCGAGCGTGTCGTCGTCGGGATGGGTGACCTCGATGACGGCCCGGCTGGTGTCGAGGTTGGTCTTGCCGATCACCACGTCGTCGATCCGGTAGTCGGCGCCCGCCTCGAGGATGAGGTCGAGGACCTTGGGCAGGATGAGCGAGTCGACGATGTGGCCATCGAGGACCACGGTCTCGGTTGCCATCGGCGCAGCAGCTCCTCGGTCGGACCGCCGCCACCACACGCAGCGGCGGGCACGTCATTCTGGCCGCGACGCGTCGACGGCCGCAGCCGCCCGCTCGGCCTCGGCCCGGCGCGCCGCGCCCGACCAGCGCGACACGAACATGGCCCGCATCCGGCGCCGCTCGACCTCCTGCGCTTTCGGCCCGCCGGCCGTCGCCGGCATTTTCAGCTCGCCTCGGCGCCAGTCGTAGAAGTCGCTCACGACGACCTGGATGATCCCGGCGGCGGGCACGGCGAGCAGCGCTCCGACGAACCCGGCCAGCTCGATCCCGCAGAGCGCGGCAACGAACACGGCCAAGGGGCTCACCGACACCGAGCGCGACATGATCACCGGCTGGAGCACGTGGTTCTCGAACTGCTGATAGGCGATGTAGAAGATGAGGGCGACGATGCCCGCTCTCGTGGAGTGCAGGAACGAGAAGGCGATCGTGGGGATGGCGCCGAGCGTGGCCCCGACCATCGGGATGAGATCGGCGAAGGCCACCCACAGCGCCAGCACGCCGGCGTAGGGCACGCCGAGCATCACGAGGACGAGCCAGGTGCTGAGGCCGGCCACGATGCTGATCACGACGTTGCCGAAGACGTAGCCGCTCACGGCGCGGGCCGAGCGGCCGCCGACGACCCGGGCCCGTTGGCGATGTTGCTCGGGGATGAGCATGGTTGCACCCCTGGTCAATCGGGGCCCCGAGGCCACGATGAACACGGTGAGCACGAAGGTCGTGACGAGGGCGATGACGCCGGCGAAGATGCTTTGCAGAACGCCGAGCGAGCGGGAGCCGATCTGGGAGACGAACTCCTCCAGCCGATCCTGGTTCTCCTCCAGCCACTCCTGGAGGTCGTAGCGCTCGATGATCCGCCCGATCGGGCCCCGGCCGGCCTGGGCGTCCTCGACGTAGCCCGGGAGGTCGTCCGCGAAGTTGGCGCCCTGCCGGACGAGCGGGACGATGAACGCGGTCAGCAGCCCGGCCAGCATGAGGAGGCCGACGACCAGCACGACGGTGATGGCGATTCCCCGCCTGACCTTGTACCGGTGGTGGAGCAGGTCGACGGCGGGTGTGAGGACCGCGGCGAGGAACGCCGCCATCACGGACCACAGGATGACCCGGGCGAGCTCCCGAACCAGCAGCAGCAGCACAAACGTGAGGAGCACGGCGCCGATGGCCCCCCAGATGGTGCGCCACGGCACCGGCGCTCGGAGCCCGGTCGCCTCGGCGGCGTTGACCGTGGTCGTGGTCGGATCCTCGATGTCGAGCTCGTCGGACACTGAGCGCGGACCGTACTCCTTCCGACCAACGATGATGCGGTCCTCCCGATACCATGCCGGGCGCCATGGGCCAGCCGATCACCGTCGTCGCCAAGCCGTCGTCGACGCGGCCGAACATCGTCCGCTACGAGATCAACCGCCCGCTCAGCGGCATGGGTCACGAGCGCTATATCGCCGGCCGCCCCGTCGACGACCAGCGGCCGGTCGACGAGCTCGCTCGCCGGCTGTTCGAGCGGGGCGGCATCGACGCCATCCACATCAACGGCAGCGTGATCACCGTCGACCTGGCCGAGGGCGGATCCGACGACGGGCTCATCGACGTGATCCGCGAGCTCTTCGTCTACTACCACGAGCCGAGCGGCGTGGCCCAGCCGTCCGGCGAGGAGGCCGCGCCGGAACCGGTCGCCGCGTCCTAGCGGACCCAGTTCCCGGCAGGATTGCACGATGTCACGAAGCTCCTGGGAGGCGGTGCTCGAACGCCTCGATGACGCAGCCACGCTGGTGAGCGTCGACCCCGACATCCACCGGATGCTGCGCAACCCCGACCGTGTGCTGGAGGTCGCCATCCCCGTTCGGATGGACGACGGTCGCGTCGAGGTCTTCATCGGCTGGCGGGTCCAGCACGACACGACGAGGGGACCGGGCAAGGGCGGGATCCGGTTCCACCCCGACGTCGACGTCGACGAGGTGAAGGCGCTGGCCGCCATGATGACCTTCAAGACGGCGATCGCGGACCTGCCCTTTGGCGGCGCCAAGGGCGGGGTGCGGTGCGACCCGACCAAGCTGTCGCTGGCCGAGCTCGAGCGGGTCACCCGGCGCTACACCTACGCCATCTCGCCGATCCTGGGGCCGGACCGCGACGTCCCCGCCCCCGACATCAACACCGACTCACGGGTGATGGCCTGGTTGATGGACACGCTGTCGATGACCACCGGTGCGTTCCTCCCCGGCGTGGTCACCGGCAAGCCCCTCTCGGTCGGCGGCAGCAAGATGCACTCGGGTGCCACTTCGGCCGGCGTCGTCGTGTGCGTCCGCAACGTGTTCCGCGAGGTCGACCTGCCGATGACGGGAAGCCGAGCCGTGATCCAGGGCTTCGGCAAGGTCGGCGGGCCGCTCGCCTTCCTGTTGGCGTCGGCCGGGATGCGGGTGGTGGCGGTCAGCGACATCGGCGGTGCGGTGGTCAACGAGGGTGGGCTCGACGTCGCCGCCCTGTCCGACCACGTGGCCGAGTTCAAGTCGGTGGCCGGGTTCCAGGGGGGCGATCCCGTCGACCCCGACCTGATGTGGGAGGTGCCGTGCGAGCTGCTGGTGCCGGCCGCCCTCGGTGGCGTGATCACCGCTGATGTGGCGGGTCGACTCGGCGCCCGGGTGGTGGTCGAGGCGGCCAACGGCCCGACGACGCCGGAGGCCGAACCGGTCCTCCATGACCGGCAGATCGTGGTGGTGCCCGACATCCTGGCCAATGCCGGCGGCGTCACGGCTTCGTACTTCGAGTGGGCCCAGAGCAAGCAGGGCTACGCCTGGGACGAGGAGCTCGTCGCCGAGCGGCTGCGGCAGAAGATGGACCACGCCTTCGTGACGGTGTGGGCCAAGGGCGAGCAGCTCAAGGTGCCGCTCCGCCGGGCCGCGTTCGCCCTCGCCATCGAGCGGGTGGCCGAGGCCATCGGCGCCCGCGGCCTGTTCCCGTAAAACCCGAGAGCTACAGGTCGACGAGGACCTTGCCGACCGTGTTCTGCTCCACGGCATCGTGGGCGTCGACCATGGCGTCGAGCGCGAACCGGTGGGCGGGTAGCGCGGTCAGGGCGCCGTCAGCCAACGCGGCGCGCACGTCGGCGACGGCCTGCCGGATCGCCGTCTCACCCATCGTGTAGACGAGCACGAAACGCCAGACGGCGTTGCCCACCATCTGGCGGCGGGCGGCGACCAACTCGCCGTCGATGGCGTAGGTGGCGATGACGCCGTTCGGAGCCAGCACGGCCTCGTCGAGTTCCCGGTTGGCCACCGGCGCCACCTCGACGATGCGGTCGACGGGTCCCCCGGCCGCGCCGAGGATGGCCTGGACGGTGTCGCCGGGTCGGCCGGCGCGGTAGTTCACCACGTGGTGGGCGCCGGCCGCCCGGGCCAGCTCGATGGCGTAGTGGCCGACCGCCCCGGCCCCGCCGGCGATCAGGATCGCCCGGTCGGCGACGGGCCCGTCGGCGAAGAGGCAGCGGTGGGCGGTGACGGCCGGGATGCCGAGGCTGGCGCCCAGGTCGTCGGAGGCGCCGTCGGGGAGGGGCACGGCCTGGTCTTCGGGGAGGCAGATGTAGTCGGCCGCGGTGCCGTACTGGCGCTTCCAGGCGGCGAAGTAGATCCAGACCCGCTCGCCGACCCGGCCCTCGTCGACGCCCGGGCCGACGGCGTCGATGGCGCCTGCGCCGTCCTGGTTGGGAACGAGGAACGGAAACCCTTCCACCGGTCCGCTCCCGCGGCCCAGCCGGCTCTTCCAGTCGGTCGGGTTGACGGCCGACACGCGGATGCGGGCCCTGACCTCGCCCGGCCCCGGTTCGGGCACGGGCAGGTCGACGAGCTCGAGGACGTCGCGGGCGGGACCATGGCGGCGGTAGATGGCGGCGCGCATCGCGGCACGATACGAGTGCCCACCGACCCTTGCCAGCCGAACACCTGTTCGTTAGGATGAGGGATCCTATGGGGCGGAGCGCCACGGGCCTCGCAGGGGAGGTGGCGGCGCGCGCTCGACCGGTCACCCGGGCCGACGAGCGGGTGCTGCCGGTGCTGCCCGCGCTCGAGAGCCTGTTCCCCGAGGGGGTGAACGGGCTGCAGCGGGGCAGCACCGTGGCCGTCGACGGCGGCCCGGGCGCCACCTCGCTGGCCCTGGCCCTGATGGCCGGGGCCTCGACCGCCGGATCGTGGGCCGCGCTGGCCGGGCTGCCCACGGTCGGTTTGGCCGCGGCGGCCGGGTTCGGTGTCGTCATCGACCGGCTGGTGCTGGTGGCCTCGCCGCCGCCGGCCGTGTGGTCGACGGTGGTGGCCACGCTGGTCGAGGCGTTCGACCTGGTGCTGGCCCGGGTCGATCACCGGGTGCGGCCGGGCGACGCCCGCCGGTTGGCGGCCCGGGCCCGCGAGCGGGGTTCGGTGCTGGTGGTGCTGGGCGGGGCGCGGTGGCCCTGGCCCGAGGCTCCCGACCAGAGGTTCACCCCGGTCGGCGCGGTGTGGGAGGGGTTGGGCGATGGCCACGGTCATCTCCAGGCCCGCCGGGTCACGATCGAGACGGGCGGCCGCCGGGGCGCCGACCGGGCCCGCCGGGTCGACCTGTGGC
>JBOGGX010000031.1:0-28296 GCA_050744245.1 Acidimicrobiales bacterium | reverse complement strand
TCCAATCGGACGGCGATCTCGTCGTTGTCGAGCCCGGCGGCGGCCATCAACACGATCTTGGCCCGCACCACTTCACGATACGGCAACGTATATCTGCGCGCCCGCGCTTCGAGTACTCGGCGCTGGTGAGCGCTCAACCTCAGCACGTACGGGCTCTTTCTCGGCATGGCTCCCCTTCCCAGGGGAGGCTCTCACCTTACCGTTGGCCCCTGATTACGTGACTGTAGTTACGTGACTGTACTTACGGTGGGATACACTTAGCTTAGGTAGGTGGGTAGGCGATTCGATCCGCGACGCGAGAATTGCGGATCTGCGACTATTGGAACTTGTTGACACGAAGGGTGCTGTTCGGTATCGTCCGAGCGCCGCCGATGAGGCGGCGGCAGAGTGCCGATTCCTACGACAACCTTTCGTCGTAGGAAGCTGGCTGCAACTGACTGGAGGGAAACCCCCGTGACGCATACTGCCATCACGCAGACTGTCACCACCGAGTTCATTGAGGTTGAACTCGACACTCCGCTTTTCACAGAGGAAGAGGAGGAGTTCCTTCTTGAGCTCGAGGGGGGCACGGAGGTAGACGAGAACAACCGTTGAGTGGTGGTCACCGGGCTGCGTTGCGGAATTGCCGTGCTTCATTCGTGATCACCACAGCGGGTTCATAGGAACGCCTTCGAGTCCCAAATTCTGGCAATGTCGTTCGCCGATCAACTTCTACCGATCTGGCGTCGTTATTCCCTTGATCCGTTGCCTTGCGACGGGCTTCCGGCGTTCGCGAAGTTCATCGGGGCGCGGACGCGGCTTCGATCGGGGGTGGTCAACCGGTCCATAGCCGAAGCTTTGGTGTTGGACCGGCTCACCGGTGCAGCGCTGCCGGCAATCGCGGAGCACGCCGACGCTCAGCTCCCGGAGATAGACGATCGCTTCCGCGCGGTGTTCGGCGCCGTACCCGAGATGCCCTCAGCGACCGGGACGACGGAGTCCGCTCCGCAGCGGCGCCGGCCCTGGCAGCGGCCCGTGAGCTCGTGGTCGAAGCAACCGGTGAGGTCGGCGCTGTCCTCTTGGACCAGGTCGATGCGGTGCGGATGGTACGCGGGCCGGCACCGCCCGCCTTTCTCGCCGGGACGTCGCTCGCACTCCCGGGCCACGTCTTCATCAACACGCGTCTGCTCGACGATCGGGTCAGGCTCGCCGAGCACCTCCTGCACGAAGCAGTTCACGTGACGCTGTATCGAACGTACTTCGGCCGCACCCCGCTCCGCCGCGGGTACGTGCTCGGCCCGCATGCGGTCGAGATTTGCGCGGCGTGGCACAATCCCGGCCTCGACGAGGCCGACTCACCGTCGTGGTGGGGCGCCGAGCGGTCACTGCATGCCTTCGTCGTTCACGTCCACCTGGCCGCGTTCTGGCTCGCGTTGAAGCGACTGGGCATCGCTCCGGCGGTTTCCGGGCCGGGGCTGCGGGCTTCGATCTTCTGCGCCGCGTACCTCTCAGCTCGGCTGCGCGGGATGGCCAACGAGGTCTTCGTTCCAGCGACCGGCGAGTTCGTGTCGCAGATGGGAGGGGTCATTCCTGTGCCGCCGACGGTGACCGAGGCCGTCGATCGCTACGACGGACGTGGCATGCGATGGATCGAGCGAGCCGGCCGGGCCTCACCCGGTGGCCCTGCCGCCACGGTCGTGGACGTGGAGAATCACGCCAGCGGCACTTTCGTCCTCACCGATCGCACGGCGTACTCGGTCACCTCAGGAACCGCCGGACTGTGCCCAGAGCGCTCGATGGTGGGGGCATCCCTCAACGAGTACCTCGCGCTCGAATCGCCCGATGCGGTGCTCGTCGACGGGGATGTCCTGACAGAAATGCTGGCGACCTGATGCACGACATTCTCTCGCACGACGTCGACCATGCCGGTTTGGCGTGCGCCGATGCTCGCTCCCAGCGGGAGCGCGAAGTGCCGGTCGACGCGGCGATCGGGCGGGCCATGGAACTATGCCGAAGTAGCGGCTTTGACGTGCGCATCGAACCGGTCGCAGTGACAGCGGATGATAAGGGCCCGGACTTTCGAATCGTGTCCTGCGTGATGTCAGAATCCGACCGCGTCGTTGCTCGCGGTTCTGGTAAGGGTCTCGCCGCTCAATCAACTGCGAGTGCACTATTTGAAGCGCTCGAAAACTACTACATGTTGCGCCGCAATCGCGCCTGGGAACCCGCCCCTGACGTCGCCCCGGTATCCGTCCTTGTCACGGACGTGGAACTCTCCATCGACCGCCTCTATACGATGATGCACGACTGGCAGCCGAGCGGAAACATTGCGACTTTCCCGTATGGCTCCGCCCATGCGTCTACCGCCGACGTTCCTGTGGCGCTCGGTGATGTTGGTTACCGAGATTATTCTCATCCCGGCGACGACTTCGACTATCGGCCGTTCAACAAGTACTTCTCGACAAATGGCATCGCCAGCGGTTCGACGATCAACGAAGCCGTTGTCCATGGACTTCTCGAGCTGCTGGAACGCGACGCTGTCTCGCGGGCGTTGTTGGGAGTTGCGGGCATAGCTCGCCCCACCGCCCGGCGCGTCGACTTCGGTTCGCTCCCGCAGGACCTCTCGAATGTGGTGCAACAGATCGTCGAGCGCTCCGGCATCGCCCCGACCCTGTACATGCTGGAGACGCTGGGGGGTGCGACAACGTTCTACGCGGTGGTCCGGCGCGACGAAGGCACCTTCTCGTTCACCGGCGCAGGGTGCAGCATTTGGCCCGACTATGCGGTCGAACGCGCGATCAACGAGCTCTGGCAGTCCATCTCGATGACCTCGGCGCTGAACCTCTGGACCAAGACCCGCCATGCCTTCGACCGCCTGTCGCGGTACGAGCCGTTACTGAGGACGATGAAGCCGCGCCCCGTCGACCTGTGCGCCGATCCTGCGACGACAGTGCCGATCGACGCCGCCCGGGACCCGGAAGAACCTGCCTCACCCGGGACGGTACTCGACCGGATCACCGCGCAGCTCGACCAGGAGGGCTTCGCCTGCTTCTGGCGGCCGCTGCTCGACGCCGAGGTCAAGGTGGTGCATGTCTACGTCCCCGGGCTCGAGCGCTTCATGCTCGTGACCCAGGGCAACCCGCTCCTACCGACGGGGGCTGACGTGCCGCGTCGAGCTGATTGACATGCGCGCATTCGACGTCCTGGCCAAGCGCTACGACTCCCTGGAGCCGCGTAACTACTCCTGGGCGGCGGCGGAGACAGTGCGGCTCGCGGAACCGGGCCCGGCCGATTCGTGGCTGGACGTCGGCACCGGGCTCGGGCCGCCGTCTCCGCCGGCACCGGTCGGTAGGGTGATCGGCGTCGACATCTCAACGGCCATGCTGGCACAGGCGCGCCGCTGCCCGGACATGAGCCGCGTTCACCTGGTGGCGGGCAACGCCCGGGCTCTTCCTCTGCGCACCGGCTCCATCGACGTCGTCACGGCGTCGTCGACGTTGGGCCTGCTCGGACCGGACGGTCCGCAGTGGCCGGAGTTCGCAAGGGTGCTCCGGCCCGGAGGCCGGCTTGTTGCGAGCTTCTGGCAGCCACCAGCGGAGCCTCCGTGGCGCTGGCTACTCGACGCCGTCGACACCGCCAGTGACAACGGTGGCCAACACGAGGAGGAGCTGATCACTGAGCGCCTCGCATCGGCCGGTCTGGCCGCCTGTCGGCGCGAGCTACTGGCGTTCACGGGCGTATTCGACTCGCTGGATCACTACCTGCGCTGGCAGATGTGCGATGGCCTGGGATTGTGGCTAGTGCTACGCGAGCGCGCGGCACGGCTTGAGTTCCTCCGCACCGCGGGTGACAACCTGCGACCGCACTTCGCCCAAGGACCCGTCGCGCGCACCTTCGGACTCAGCGTCACCACCTTTCGAGTCGAGGGGTCGGAGCCATGACCGGCGCGGAGACGTGGTCACGGCTGGGTCTCGGAACCTGGCAGTTCAGCTCGCACGGCTGGCGGACGCGGCTCTCGCCCGCCGACGCCAGCCGCCTCGTCGAGCGCGCCGCCGAGGCCGGGATCGGCTGGTACGACACGGCGCCGAGCTATGGCGACGGGCGCGCAGAGGCGATCCTCGGACGTTGTGCCCCGGCCGATGCGTGGATTTGCACGAAGGTCGCCCCTGACGAGCCAAACACGTCGAAGGTCCGATCCGCGGTCCGGCGGTCGTTAGCTGGGAGCATCAGGCGGCTCGGCTGCGACCGCCGGCTCCTGCTGTACCTCCACCATCCGGCGGCGACGGTCGAGCACACGATGGCCTACTGGCGGGCAATCGTCGAAGTGGTGGAGGAGGGGTGGGTGAATGCGGCCGGACTGAGCAACTGCCGGACCGAGACCGTGTCCGCCGCACTGCAGGAGGGGCCGGTCTCGGTCGTCCAGAACGAACTCTCGATTCTCGGCTGGAGCGACAGGCTCGCGACGGAATGCGACGCAATCCGAGGCTGCGGGGTGAGGGTAGTCGGCTACGGACTGCTGGCACACGGGTTGTTGGGAGGCCGAGGATCCGACGGCGAACGCCGGCGGTACCCCCGTCATGACTGGCGGGCCGGGATCGTTCCATCCGGCTATTACGAGAAGTATTTCAGTCCGTCGGGCCGATCGGCGCACGCGCCGCTTCTCGACGCGATCCGGGCGCGGGCTCGCCACGCGGGTCGCTCGGTGGCCCAGTACGCAACGGCGTGGGCGATGCAAAACGCGAGCGTCGACCATTGGGTCGTGGGTGTCAGCTCGACCAGACAGCTCGACGAGCTGACATCGGTCACTTGTGAGGCTGGGAGGCCACGGTGACCGACGGGCCAAACGATGCCGCGCAGCGATTTCTCCACGAGCATGGGTTGTGGTCCGAAACCGAGTGCCTCGCTGAGATCGGAACCCTGCGGATCAACGCGGTGCGGCTCTTCGACCAGCAGGGCGCGCTCCGGGCGTGGGGTCTCTCGAGAGCGAAGACCGAGCTGGCGCCGACCGTCGCCCTGTCGGAGGCAATCGAGCACTTCGTCGTTCACGGTCGTCATGACGGGCTGTTGCCTGGCTCGGTGTGCGTCGACGGATCAAATGTTGGTCCGGCCGGTGACGACGTCCACGGTGATCGGCTGATGGCGTGGCTGCGCCGGGCGAGCGAGGGCACGACGGTCGAGTGCCGGCCGTTTCGCCGCCTCGCGGGGCTGGGGCCCGACCGGGCCGCCCTCCCGCGCACGCTGGTCGAACTCAGTCATTGGCGCGGTCTGCCCGTCGGCGATCCGCTCCTCCCGTTCGCGCGGTACGGCAGTTCGACCGGCTGGAGCGTCGAGGTCACCGAGCGTCGAGCGATCCTGCGAGGCGCGATGGAGATCATCGAACGGGACACCTTCTCCCGCTTCCTCCTCGCCCTCTACCTCCGACGACCGTACCCGTGCGCCTACCTCCCGCTGGCGGCCGCCCCACCGACGGTCGCCGACAACGTCGCGGCCGCCAATGACTACCTCGGCGGCTCATTGACCGTGCTCGACCTCGGCCGGCGTAATGGTGTCCACGTCTGCCTGGCGTCGATGGTCGACGAGACGGTCGCCGGCCGCATCGTCGGCAAGGGGTCCGCTCCCGACCCGTGGGTCGCGTCCGAACGCGCGGTGGGCGAGCTCTGCCAGATATACGCCGTGAAGCGGAGCGGATGGATCGCGTCCGACGATGAGGGCCACCTAGAGCGGCTGCGCCGCGTGGCCCCGAGGTTCCAGTGCGTCTACGACATCCGCCTTTGCCCCGGGGAGCTGGGCTTCACCGTTGACGAGCGGGTCCCGAACGGCATCGGCGTCGTCGACCGCGAAACGTGGTTGACCGAGCTACTTGAGCGCACAGCACGGCCGGTGTATGCGATGGTCGCCGAGTTGGTACCAGGGGCGCTGGTGGCGGCGGCGGTCTACGTTCCCGGGGCGGACCGCTTCTTCCTGTCCGAGCACGGGATCGAGGTGGCCCCTACCGGCGACGATCCCCTGCAGCCGGAGCTTGAGATGGCGTGAGTCGTGGCTCGAGTTCGTCATCGAAGGAATCGGCGCCCTCACGCGTGACCCGCACGGGATCCGCGGCGGGCGCCGGCGTCTTCGGGGGCGAGCGCAGGGAGGCGCCGATTTGCTCGGTCTCCGTCGACGAGCTCGGCGCACCGCCGGACGCCGGGAGCGCCGACCCCGCACGCCTGCGCTCTCTGGCCGAGTCCGGGCGGCTCCTACGGGTGTCCGGCCTCGTCGATGGGCATTCCCACGTCAACTGTGCCCTCGATCTGATCCAGGCCGCGCGCTGGGGGCTCACGGCCACCGTGAACATGTCGGGGAGCCCATACCACCGCAGCCTCGCCCTCGCCACCGCCGATCGTGAGGACTGCTGCCAGCTTCGGACCACCACACCGGTCATCGATGGGCCGCACCGCGGCGTGCTGCCGTATGTGCACGGCGTGACGCTCGGGGATCCCGCCAATGCCGATGAGGTCGTCGCAACGCTCGATCGGGCCGGTTACGAGGAGGTCAAGGTGTACTCGCATCTCGACGCGACGACCTTCGACGCCATCGCCACCGCCGCGCGCGCGCGGGATCTTGCCCTCGTCGGCCACCTCCCGGACGCGGTCTCCCACCGGACAGCGATCCGCACGGGGCAGCTGCGCTTCGAGCACCTCAACGGGTTCATGCGCGAGATCCTCGATGACGCCGAGATCGCCGCCGCCACGGGTGACCCCGGCTTCGCGGCCGCCCCTGGGCCGATGCAACGCTTACTGGCCAGCGCCGACTGGGAGGCGATGCGCCGCCTGGCCGACGACCTCGCCGCGGCCGGGGCCGAGGTGTGCCCGACGCTCGTTATCCGCCGGCCGATGAGCGCGCGTCGGCGAGTTTCTGGCGTCGTCGTCGACCCCGAGCTCGACGCGATCTGGTCGGGCTTCCTCGCCGACGACTCGTGGCGCGCGCCACTTCTGGCGTTCCACCTACGCGTGCTCGAGGCGTTGGCGCGCGCGGGCGTGCGGATCATCGCTGGCACCGACGCCCCCGACCCGTTCACCTACCACGGCCCGAGCCTCTACGACGAGATCGACCTACTGCGGTCCGCCGGCCTCGACACGGTCGCGGCGTTCGACGCGGCCTCCGTGGGAGCCGGCGCCTGTCGATCGGGTTCTGGCCGGAGCGGCCCACTGGGCCCCGCCGTGCTCATCGAGCGCGGCGAGGGCGCAACCGTCGACCGCATTCGCGGCGTCGTCGATCACCACGGCGTCGTGACTGATCCTCCGGGCTCCTCGGGGGCGATCCCCCCGGTTCCGACGCTCGGTACCGTGGCGCCGACCGAGCTGGCGGAGGTTGCGGAACGCCTTCGGGATGGGTGCAGATGGCACGCGTGTCTGCGATTCGTCCCAGCCGCGGGCGGTGACGAGGGCGGGCTCGACGTTTGGCTACGCGAGGACGGCGACGGCACGGTGGCAGTACTCGAGGATCATCGAGTTTCGTTCGGTCGGACGGTGACGTACTGCGAGTCGCACCGCCGGACGCTCACGGTCGTCTCGTCGCACGTCAGTGTCGGCAACGAGGCGTTGTACTTCCAGACGACGTACGCTGCCGATCGGCCCGGAGTGCTCCATTGTTTCGCGGACCACCTCGACGAGTCTGAGATCCCGATCCTGCACCGCGGACGGCCGGCCGCAGCAAGTGGGAACCTCTCGCTGTTCCACCCACTGTTCGTGTCGGCCGCCTCGGCGCGGTCCGGCGCGTTCGGTTTGGCCGCGCTGTGGGGCGGCTATCCCGACTCTGAGTTCGGCCACGTTAGCCCGCTGCGCGTCGATCCGTCCGGTCAGGGCTGCACCGTCCTGTCGCGGCTGGGCGGCGGCCTCCGGTTGCACTTCTCGCTCGATCCCGACGGCTTTCCAACAGACGTGGCGGTGACCAATGGCGGCCGGACGAGCACCTGGCGTCGCGCCTCGCGTCACTCGATGCCGTAAAGGATCTTGAATGCGATTGATCGGCGGCGCCGCGCTCAGTGCGAATCGAAAGGGCTTCGACCGCCGGCCCTTCCGCAGACTGTGGGCCTCAACGGCCGCGGGGAACCTCGGCGACGGGGTGCTGATCGTCTCGTTGGTCATCGGGGCGCTCGACGCGGGTGGAGCTCTCGGTGCGTCGCTGATGGTCGGTTCGCTGAGGGTGCCGGGAGTCGTGCTCGCGCCTGCCATCGGTGCATTCGTCGACCGGTACGACGAGGTGCTGCTCATCCGCGGCGCCGCGCTGGCCCGGACGGCCGTTTGCGGTGTGCTCGCTGCGCTCGCTGCCGTCGGCGAGATCGAGCTTTTCGGTCTGCTCGGCGGCGCGATGCTTCTCGCGTCGATCGAGCTGGTCGTAGACATCGCGTCTCAGGTGCACGTCCCTGAGGTGGTCGACGAGAGCGAGCTCATCTCCGCCAACGGCCGGATCCAGTCGACCCAGCTGGTTCTCAACGAGTTCGTCGGACCGGTGCTCGGCGGGGCGCTCATCGGTCTCTCGTTTGCGACTTCGCTGGGCGTGGTGGCCGTGCTGTTCGGATCGTCCGGCCTCCTCGCGCTCGCGCTCGCCCGGTCGGGCTCACCCGAACCGACGGAAGCACCCTCGATAATGCGCGCCGTCAATGAAGGCCTCGGTTTCCTCCGTCGGCAACCCACCCTACGCGCGCTGCTCCGCACGGCGGCGGTGTTCAACCTCGCCGCCGGTGCGCTGCTCAGTCTCGTTCCGGGCTACCTCACCGACGAGAAAGGCCTGGCGAGTGCCGCCGGGCTGTATGGAGTCACGCTCGCGGTCGTCGCAGCGTGCGGTACGTTCGCGTCCCTGATCATCGCCCGGCTATCACGGCGGCTCGGCCCCCGAAACTCCCTCGTCGTCGCTGCCGGTGTCGCCGTGTCCGGAATGCTCGTGGCGCTCGTGCCCGAGACATGGGTGTTCATGGCCGCGCTCGGCGCGATCGGGTGGGGGGCGGTGGCGTGGAACGTCGTCAACGTGTCCATCCGCCAGGCGATCGTCGAGCGCTCGATGCTCGGCAAGGTATCGGCCTCGTTCCGCGCGGTCGGCCTAGCGCTGTACCCGGTGGGCGCTGTGATCGGCGGCGGCCTCGCGACGAGGTTCGGCTACGCTGTTCCCTTCGTCGGCTGCCTCGTGTGCTTCTCGGGCGCGCTGGTCAGCACAGTCGCAACCCCGATTCCGGAGGAAGCCGAGGCGAAGCTCCGGGCGACATAGCGACGGTCGCGCCGGCCCCCTCGGGCGTCGCAGCGGTGGTGCGCCTAGTGTCCCGGAAGGCTGAACCGTCGTGAATGGTGTTGGTCATGTGTCGGCTTGTTGGTTGACGGCGGCGCAGTAGCCGGCGAGGCGTTCGAGGATCTAGTCGGCGGTCTTGTGCCACAGGAACGGGGTGGGGTTCTCGTTCCAGGTGGCGGCCCAGGCTTCGATGTCGGCGCGAGTTCCTTGAGGAGCAGGGACTGAGCATCGCCCGGCTCCTCGACGACGATGCCGAGACGGCACGACACCTGGCCAAGCTTGGTGTGGCGCTCGCTCACCGAGGCGACCGCAAGCAGGCAATCAGCGTGACCACCAAGGCCGCCTCGGTCGCAACCGAGATTGGGGCCCGGGCAACCCTGGCCGTCGCCCTCGACACCCTGGGATGGCTCGCCTGCGACCGCGACGACCCCAGCGCCGCTCGTGCCATGTTCGCCACGGCGTTGCGTCTGCGCCGAGATGTTGGCCACCGGCACCTCGAAGCGGGCCACATGATCGGGCTCGCCCACGTCGCCTCCACGACAGGGGACCATCACCGGGCCGCTCGGCTCTGCGGAGCCGCCATGGCATCCAGCGACACCAGCCACATCCCCCTCGAGCCCATCGTCGCCGGACGGCTCGGTCAGATCATCGACTGCCTTCGACTCTGCCTCGACGACGCCGGCCTCAACGCCGAACTCGAAGACGGCCGCACCCACACCCAACAGGTGACGCTCCGGGCGCTCGCCGACGCCATCGACGACCCCGCCGGACTCGCCGACGCCGTGGCCCCCGATCTCGCCAATGTCGCCGCGGAATAGGCGAAGCCGTCCACGCGATCAAGCGTGGTTGGCGCTTCGGGCCGTTGGATCCGCCTGTGGCTGGAAGGCGAGCATCTCCTGCTCCGAGCAGAGATCCTCTCTTGGCGATGTCGGGCGAACTCGGGATCTCGGCGTTGGCGCACCGCGGGTACAAGAGGAAGCCGGCGGCGGGCCTGGACAAGGTCGGTGGCCGAGCAACCCCCCGGACGAGCTCCCTGGCGGAGATGGGCGGCGCCGGTCTCGCGCTATGGTCGCCGGCGGCCAGGCGCCCGCTGGAGGCGCGCCCGGCCGCGCTCGCCGCGATGCTCATGGCCCACCAGCAACAGGCGGCGGATGCCGTAGAGGCGATCGCCACGCCGGGCCCCGGTGACCGGGGCTTCGTCCTTCATCCTCGACGGCGGTCATCGTTGGCAGCGTTGCGCGCCCGGATGGGTCGGCCGGATCGGATCGCTCGCACGGCCTGTGCGGCGGTTGGGGACAGGCCTCGTGGCTACCACTCGAGGCCGCGATCAATGCCCTTCGTCTCGGGGCGGTCTCTCCCGGGCGACGCGATCTCGAGGTCAGGAAGCCTTGTCCACTCCGGCGACCCGCCTCCGATCCCCCCACCGAGGTGTCGGCCGACCGGTCCGGCACGCGGCAGATCGGTGTCGAGCGTGTCGAGAGCGGCACCCAGGTCGGCGATGGCCTTCGCGAGCCGGCGACGGTGGTGTGCCATCTGGTCGCGGCCACCGGACCAATCGTCAGGGGTGCCACCAGTGGCGGATTCCCCGGCGCGCAGCTCGTGTAGGTCGTGGGTGTAGAGGCCGTGCGCCTGCCGTACGCGGTCGCGGCCGAAGGCGAGGGGGTCGTCGGCACGGACGGCCCGTAGGACGGCTTGGGCCCAATGGTGGGCGAGCGTGTCGTCGATTTCGGTGATGCGGTCGACCCGCCAGCCGTGTGCCTGGTCCCATCGCGACCGGTCGGTGACTGCCCCCTCGAGGTCGGCGACGGCGGCCGCGGCGGAGTCGAGTTCGTGGGTGGCGCGATCGAGGCGGCGACGGGCGCCGGCCAGGGCCTGATCGGCGCGGGCGATGTCGGCTCGTCCGCCCCGCCGGAGGCGGGTGAGGGGGCCGAGCCGATCCCGTTCCGCCCGGTGGTGGTCGACACCGGTAGACGCCCCCCCTTGCTCGTCGTGGGCCAGCCCGAGCCGCTGGCGGGCAGCGTCGACGTCCCGGCTCCGGTCGGGTGGGCGACGGGCGGCGACGGCGAGGTGCTCGTCGAGTTCGGCACGGAGACGACGGTCGATGGTCCAGGGGTCGTCGTCGGCGGCGAGGGTTTTGGGTTCGGCCCGGCCCATGGCGTCCAGCACCACCTCGGTGGGGGTGCGCTGATCGGCGAGGAGACGGGCGGGATGGTCGGTCTCGGGGCGGGTGTTCCAGGTGTGGGTCGGGTGCCGGCCCCGGCTCTGGCCGACGTACCCGGTGAACCGGCTGAGGGCGGCGGTGCCCAGCAGATGGACCTGCCCCCAGGTGCCCCCCTGGGCGCCGTCGACGGTGCGGGCCCAAGCGTGGGACACGTTCGGGGTGCCGTCGGCCCGGTGACCGGCGACCACCGCGGCGGGAAGGATCGTGTCGCCGCCCCCTTCAACGCTCAGCTCGATGCCGGTGGCGGTGACGGCGACGACGGTGCCGATGGCGCCGTTGAACACCCGATGCCCCGGGTCGAGGTTGGCGTGGATCAACACCCGGTCACCGGCGGCGTACACCCGGCGCGTCGATCCCCAGCCCGGCCCGGTCAGGGTGGGTCCCCGCAGCTCCCCCCGTGCGACGCGGATGGCCCGGATGCGGTCGGCCAGGTCTTCACAGTCGGCGTGGCTGACCGCCAGCACGGCCACCTGTTCGGCGCCGTGGCGGTCGGCGTCGGTCACCGCCGCCGCGGCCAAACCCTGCCGGATCTCGGTCGGGGTGGCGAGTTCGCGCTCCCAGCCGTGGTCGGCGCGGATGGCCTGGCTGGCCTCGACGTCGCCGGCCCGGAAGCGGGCGAGGGCCTCCCGCTCGGCGGGATCGAGCTGGCGGCGGTTGACCCGCAGACCGGCGGTCGGGATCCGGCCGTAGGCGGCGAGGCGCTGGAGCTCGGCGGCGAGCCCGCCGGCGCCGACCGATTGGCCCTGGCCGGGGTCGCCTGCGAACCACACCCGGGCGCCGGCGGTGCCGGTGACGGCGGCGAGGATGGCTGCGGCGTCCCGGGTGGCGACCAGGGACGACTCATCCACGATGACCACCGCCCCCGGCGTCAGGGGCCGGTTGGCGAGGGTGCGGCGCACGCGGGCGATGGTGGCCGCGTCGAGGCCGCAGGCGCGCAGCTCGGCCACGGCGCGATGGGTGGGCGCCACGGCCAGGACGGCACGGCCGGCTCTCGTCTCGGCGTCGGCGGCGGCCGCCAGGGTGCGGGTCTTGCCGAACCCCGCCGGGGCGACCAGGGTCCGGACCGCCGGTCCATTCCCGCAGAGTGTCCGGACCGCTCGGATCTGGTCGGCGCCGATTCCCGGGTGCCCCGCGATCGCGGCTTCGACAACGTCGAGGTTCGCCGGATCGGCTTGCCGATTGACCAGCCGGTGGAGGTGATCGAGGAGCCGATCCTCCACCACTCGCAGCTCGACGGTTGACCACTCCGGGGGTCGGCGCCGCTGAAGGTCGGGGACCAGACGGACCACCCGATCCGACGCCAGGAACCGCCCGGACAATGCGAGGACCTCGCCCAGGTCAAGCTGGCCGGCGGACAAGGCGGCCACCCGCTCGACAACATGTGCCTCACCGAACCGGGAGTCGATGGCGCACAGCCCGGTCGCCGGGTCGACCAGCGCCGCGAAGATCTCCCCTTCGGCCAGCGCCCGAGACTGCGCGGCGTGGCGGCCGAGCACGATCTGGTCGACGGCGACGCCGCGCTCGAGACCGACGGCGGCGGCCTGGGTCGCCCACCGGTCCCGCAGCCGCTCGGGGGTCAGCGTCGGGTCCTTGCGAGGCCGGGTCCGGACCGACGCCCGGTCATCGGCCCGCATGCGGGCCCGTTTCGACTCGAACGCCAACTCGCCTCGAGCTTCGAGGCGGGACTCGATCGCCTCGGTGCGTTTGGAGAAGGCGCGCAGCTGGCCGCGGGAGAACCCGAGCATCTCCCGGGTCCCGTTGCGTTCCGGTGCCCACGCCACCCCCAGCCGCTGGGTCAACAACCGCTGCAGCTCGTTCTGGAACACCGTCCCGGTCGCCTTGGCCCACAGGTGCAAGGGGTTGGCGTCGAACGCGACGAACACCCCGTCGTCCCGGCACACCACATTCGGGATCAGACAGTGGGTGTGCAACTGGGGATCCCCGTCCCGGCTGGCGCGGTGGGCGAAGGTGGCGATGGCGAAACCGCCCGTGCCGACCCGGCGGCGGATCCCGCCCTCCTGGCGGCGGGCCACCGCCGCCCGCTCCTCCAAGAACCCCAACGCCAAATCGGTCGCCTCGACCACCGCGATCGACACCGCCGCCGACGTCTCCGGGGTGCCGAACGCCCACAGCAGCGAGACCGACTTGGGGGGCGACAGGGTCACGTCGATGGCCCGCACCTTCCGATCGCGGTGACCCGCCAGCAACTCCACGCCCGAACCAGGGTCCACTCCGTTCACCAACGCCCGCAGGGCGTCCGCCTCGACAACCCCGATCAGGCCGAGATCGGCGGCCCAGGCGCCCCGCCACACCCCCGGCGCCTCCCCCGACCCCATGTAGTAGTCCTCGAGGCCGTCGGCCACCGCGCGGATCAGATACTCGGCGCCCCGGAGCTTGGTGATCGTCAACACGAAACGGCACCACCCGACACGGCGCCTCCGACCGGGAACGCCAGCCCGCAGGGCTGGCAAGTGTCTGCCGGTGAAGGGCCGGAAGCGAACCGGGTCGAGATCATCGGGGCGGGGTCAGCTCGCGGTGGGGGAGTCGAACAGGTTGGGCTGACCGGAGGCGTCGTCATGTCGGTGACGGAACGGTCGTCTCGGAGTCGGCGACGCCGTGCCCACCGGTGCCGGCATCGGCTCTTCGGACGGGTCGCTGCCGTGCGCCGATGCATCCGGAGCCGGGACGTCATCCAAGCTGGCGCCGATCAGGTCCTCCAACGCCCGGCGGGGCACCCGCAACACGTGACCGAGATCGATCACCGGTAGCCCCGACCGACCCCCGCTGTCCCGCCACTCCCGAGCCATCGCGTAGGCCTTGGTGCGCCCGACGCGCAGCACACCCCCCGCCTCCTCCACCGTCAACAGCGCCGGCAGCCGATCGCCCACTGCTCACAACCTCCACGTCATCCTCGCAATGCTCAGACACCGTATCAGGTGAGCGCCTGAGCGCACTGTCTCCAAAAGCCAAAACCGATGCAGCCAGGGATGTTGCCGAGAGCGACATCGTGTTCTACACTCGTTCTACATGAGCCGGGCGCGGTTCGATCCCGAGCTCCTCGACCCGAGCGATCCCTTCGAGATCGATGATGCCAACCGACCCCATCTCGCCAAGCACTCTCGCCACACCGACGCAGACCTTCTCGACCTGTGGGGTGACGGCAACCTGTTGTTCGCCGAGGCGGCGGCCGACGGTCCCGCCGACTGGATCCTCATCGCCGCGCTGCCGGGCGGGGAGGTGATCCAGGTGCCGCTAGCACCGCCGCGCCGCGGCGACTGGTCGAGATGTCGGCCGATCGGGATCTATCCGGCGAACCAGAGCCAGCAACGCCTCTACAGGGAGCACAGCCGATGACAACGACGAAGATGACCGATCAGGAAGCTGCAGAGTTCTACGCCGAGCCCGCGAACCAGCGTCTCGGGACCCGGGTCATCTCGCGCCGGGCGTTGTCCTCATCGATCCCTGTGCGTTTCCCGCCCGACGTCGTCGATGCCGTCAAGGCTCTCGCCGGTGCTGATGGCCTCACCGTGTCCGAGTGGATCCGCCGTGCCGTCGCCGACGCCCTCGCCGCTCGCCACACGGGCGACGACCCGGCCGCCATCCTCGAAGACCTCCGCCGAGATATCGACCGCTTGGCCTCCAAGATCCGTTGACCTCGGCAACGCTCCAAAACCCCGACGATTTAGTGAACACCCCTGCAAGCATTGTCACCACAAGCCGTGAACGATTTAGACTAGTGAGGTGGCCCGACGACTTGGCAAGCAGCCGCCGCCCTCACCGCCGCCCGAGGTCGACCTCAACCAGGTCGTCGCCTACAACTTCCGGGCCGCTCGCGAGCTCCGAGGCTGGACCCAAGAAGACGTCGCCGACCGCCTCGAGCGCTACCTCGGCCAGCGGCTCACCCAGGCCGCCGTGTCCGCCGTCGAGCGAGCCTGGGACGGCGACCGGCGCCGAGAGTTCGACGCCCACGAGTTGTTGATCTTCGCAATGGTCTTCGACCTGCCCATCATCTGGTTCCTCCTCCCCCCACCCCGCGACCACCGCCTCATGCGGGCCACCACCCGCCAGGTCGACGAGCTCTACACGTGGATCCTCGGCCGCCCCGACCAGCTCGAACCCCTTTACGACCGACTTCGTGACCTCGGCATCACCGACCCCACCGCTGTCGAGGCCACCGTCGAACGCATCACCGGTGTCCCCAGCCCCGCCCGCCAATGGAGCTACCGGGAACGCCGCAAAGAAATCCTCCTCGCCCTCCTCGACAGTCACGCCGACCGCCTCGACAAGGCCGCCGACGAGCTCGGCGCCCTGTTCGACCACCTTCGTCAGATCGGCATTCGCGGGCTCATCGCCGAAAAGACCAACGACAGCGACTTCGCCTACCGCGGCGGACGGCCACCCGACCTCGTCGACCTGACGACAGCCGACACCGCCCAGGACGAGACGGCACCAGGCGACACCGCCGGCGAAAGGATTCGGAAGACCAAACGAGCCAGTACGACGAGAGAGTGACGGACAGACAGTGACTCACATTCGGAAGACGTCCTCCGGCCGCTACGAGGCCCGGTACCGCGGTCCTGACGGCCGGGAGCACGCCAAGCGATTCCCGACCAAACGCACCGCCCAGGGGTTCCTCGACCAACTCGGCGTCGACCGGCAGGCGGGACGATGGCGTGATCCCCGCGCTGGTCGCATTCGGCTCAGCGATTGGGTCGCGTCGTGGCAGCCGACGACCGTCGATCTGCGACCGTCGTCGAGGGCAAGGGACGACTCCTACCTCCGGACCCACGTCCTCCCCGCGTTCGGAACGGTGCGCCTCGACGCCATCGGACCGCTCGAGGTGAAGGCGTGGGTCGTCGAGCTGACCCGGAGCGGGTTGGCGCCGGCCACGGTCCACAAGGCGTACCAGACGCTGGCCAAGGTGTTGCGCGCCGCGGTTGATGCGAACCTCATCGCCGACAGCCCGTGCCGGCGCATCCCTCTGCCGAGGATCGAGCGCGAGGAGATGCGGTTCCTGTCGCCCGACGAGATCGCGGCCGTCGCCGGGGCCATGGCCCCTCGCTACCGGGCGCTCGTCCTGTTCGACGCCTACTGCGGGCTGCGCCTCAGCGAGCTCGCCGGGCTCCGCCGCGCTGCACTCGACCTCGGACGAGGACGGGCGCGGGTGACCGAGAACGCGGTCGAGGTACGCGGCATGATCCAGTGGGGTGCCCCCAAGACCAGGGCGGGGCGGCGCACGGTTCCCATCCCCGCCTCCATCCTCGAGGTGCTCGACGACCACCTGACGCGGTTCAGCCCGGGTGACGCCGGCGTGTCGCTTGTGTTCGCCGGCGCCGACGGCGGAGTGCTGCGCGCCGGGTCGTGGCGAAGCCGCTTCTGGGCGCCGGCGACTCGGGCCGCCGGCGTCGAGGGTGTACGGATTCACGACCTGCGCCACACGGCTGTCTCGCTGTGGATCGCCGCAGGGGCGAGCCCGAAGCAGATCGCCACCTGGGCCGGCCACACCAGCGTCAGCGTCGTCCTCGACCGGTACGGCCACCTCTACGAGGGACACGAGTCGGCCGTGCTCGATCGTCTCGATGCGTTCGCTGGGGGGCGGCTCGTGTCACACGGTGACGACGCGGGCCGCGGGTTTTCGCGGGTTCTTCGCGGGGCACAACCCCGACTGGAGCTGGTCGCCGAGCCCGCACAACCCTCTGACCAGGGAGAAGACGGTGGGCGCACGCCGACTCGAACGGCGGACCTCTGCCGTGTGAAGGCAGCGCTCTGACCAACTGAGCTATGCGCCCCGGAGAGCGAAAACTAGCGTAGGCCGGTGGGCCGACCAATCACGCGGCGCCGCTGGGTTGCCTACGCTGCCGGACCATGGCGCTGACCGCCGAGGAGGCCAGGGTGCTCGGCTCCCTCATCGAGAAGGAGGCCACGGTCCCCGACAGCTACCCGCTCAGCCTCAACACCCTGCGGCTGGCGTGCAACCAGACGACGAACCGCCATCCGGTCCTGGCCTACGACGACCGGACGGTCGAGAACGCGTTGCTGTCGCTCAAGTCGATGGGGCTGGTGCGGTTCGTCCACCCGTCGCACGGTGGCCGCACGACCCGCTACCGGCACTCGGCCGACGAACGGTGGCGGCTGTCACCACAGGAGTTGGCCGTGCTCAGCGTGCTCATCGTGCGCGGACCCCAGACCGTCGGCGAGGTGCGGAGCCGAGCCGAGCGCCACCATCCCTTTGCCGACGGGAACGAGGTCGAGGAGATCCTGGACACCCTGGCCGGACGCAGCCCGGAGCCCTTCGCCATCCGGCTCGAGCGGCGCGCCGGCGAGCGGGAGGCCCGATGGGCCCACCTTCTGTCGGGCGAGCCAGACCTCAGCGCCGAACCCCCGCCGCCGGCGGAGGGTGAGGAGCGGCGCGTGCCCCGTGGCGGACGGATCGACGCGGTCGAGGCCGAGCTGGCCGAGCTCCGCCGCCGGCTGGACCGGCTCGAGCGCCTCCTCGACCGCACCGCCGACTCGTGAATCAATGAGGCGGGCTCAGAAACCGAGCGACCGGCCGATGATCTCCTTCATGATCTCGGTCGTCCCGCCGTAGATGCGGGTGACACGGGCGTCGGCCCAGGCCCGGGCGACCGGGTACTCCAGCATGTAGCCGTACCCGCCGTGGAGCTGGACGCACCGATCGGTGACCCGGCCCTGCAGCTCGGTGCACCACCACTTGGCCATGGCCGCGTCCTCGGCCGACAGCTCAGAGTCGTTGAGCGACACGACACACCGGTCGAGGAAGGCCTGGGCGACCTCGATCTCGGTGGCCATCTCGGCCAGGGCGAAGCGAACGGCCTGGAACGACCCGATCGACTGCCCGAACGCCGTGCGCTCCCGGCAATAGGCGACCGTCCAGTCGAAGGCGGCGCGGGCCGCGGCCACGCCCGCGCCCGCGATCGAGAGGCGTTCCTGCGGAAGGTTCTCGACGAGCTGGTAGAACCCACGGCCCTCGTCGCCCAATCGGTTGGCCACCGGCACGTGGACGTCGGTGAAGAACAGTTCGGCCGTGTCCTGCGCGTGTAGGCCGACCTTCTCCAGGTTGCGGCCCCGCTCGAACCCCTCCATGCCCCGTTCGATCACCAGCAGCGAGATGCCGGCGTGGCGGGCGGTCGGGTCGGTCTTGACCGCGGTGACGACGAGATCGGAGTTGATGCCGTTGGTGATGAACGTCTTCGAGCCGTTGACGACGTAGTGGACGCCGTCGGCTGCGGCCGTGGTGGCCATGGACGCCAGGTCCGACCCCATGCCCGGCTCGGTCATGGCGACCGCGGTGATGAGCTCGCCCGAGGCGATGCCCGGCAGCCACCGGTCCCTCTGCTCCTCGCTGGAGTAGCCGAGGAAGTACGGAAGGCAGATGTCGTTGTGGAGGGTGAGCCCGAGCCCGGCCGCGCCGACGCCGGCCCGCTGCAACTCCTCGCTGAGGATCAGGTTGTAGCGGAAGTCGTCGACACCGCCACCGCCGTACTCGTCTGGGATCGCCATCCCGAGAAAACCGAGGGCCCCGGCGGCGCGGAACACGGCCCGGGGCACGATGCCCGCCTCCTCCCACTCGAGGTGGTGGGGCACCATCTCCGTCTCGACGAACTTCCTCACGCTGTCGCGGAACAGCCGGTGCTCGTCCTCGAACAGCTGACGCCGCATCGTCGGCCAACCTACCGTCCGGCCGGGACGTGAGCCGCGCTGGCCTCGGCGGGTACGATGGTCCTGGCTCGGCGCCCGCCGGGCCGATAGGAAGCAACCAAGCGACCCAGGGGAGCTCGGGACAGCCGGGCTGAGAGGGTGGCCACATCGCCGAACGGCGGTTGCGCCATCGACCCGTGGAACCTGAACCGGGTAATGCCGGCGGAGGGAGCATGGACGCAAGACCGCGCACGGCGATCGTGATCGCAGGGGGCGATCCGGTTGACCCGACGGTGCGCGGCCGTCTGCCTCGTCCGGCCGACGTCGACCTGGTCATCGGGGCCGACTCCGGGCTCGACCGAGCCATCGAGCTCGGGCTCGTGGTCGACCTGGTCGTCGGCGACTTCGACTCGGCCGATCCAGAGGCGGTGGAGGTCGCGGCGCGCCGGGGCACCCGGATCGAACGCCATCCGCAGGAGAAGGACGCCATCGACCTCGAGCTGGCCATCGACGCGGCTCGCCGGGCCGGGGCCCGCCGCGTCGTCGTGATCGGCGGCGCCGGTGGGCGGCTCGACATGCTCGCGGCCAACCTGCTGCTGCTGGCCGCCCCCAGGTTCGCCGACCTGGTGATCGAGGCCGTGCTCGGTCGGGCCCGCGTCTTCGTGGTCCGCGACGAGCTGACCTTCGAAGGCCGGCCGGGCGATCGCCTGAGCCTGCTGCCGGTCAACGGGCCGGCCGTCGGCGTCGTCACCGAGGGTCTGCGCTACCCGCTCGATCGCGAGGATCTGCCCGCGGGGACCAGCCGGGGCTGCAGCAACGAGCTGCTGGCCGACCGCGCCTGGGTCGCACTGGAGGAAGGAACGCTGTTGTGCGTGCTACCAGGATCCGATTGACCAGCCGAGTCGCGCTCTTGGCGGCCGCCGCCCTGGGCGTTGTCGCCTGCGGATCGGACGGCGACGACGACGCCGAGGCCGGCGGCGGCTCGATCACGCTCATGACCCACGACTCGTTCAACGCGTCGGACGACGTCCTGGCCGGGTTCACCGACGAGACCGGCATCGAGGTCGAGATCCTGCGTGCGGGCGACGCCGGCGCCGCGCTCAACCAGGCCATCCTCACTCGGGACAACCCGGAGGCCGACGTGTTCTTCGGGGTCGACAACACCTTCCTGAGCCGGGCCGTCGACGCCGACCTGTTCGTGCCCTACGAGTCGCCCGCGCTCGACGAGATCGACCAGGCGTTCGCGATCGACGACGAGCACCGCGTCACCCCGGTCGACTACGGCGATGTGTGCGTGAACTATGACCGCGAGTACTTCTCGGCGGCGGGCATCCCGCCGCCCCGGACCATCGACGACCTGGCCCGGCCCGACTACCGCGATCTCCTGGTGGTGCAGAACCCGGCCACGTCGAGTCCTGGCCTCGCCTTCATGCTCGCCACCGTCGACCGGTTCGGCGCCGACGGGTTCCTCGACTTCTGGGCCGACCTCCGGGCCAACGGGGTGCTCGTGTCCGACGGGTGGGAGGACGCCTACTTCGGCCAGTTCTCCGGCGGCTCTGGCGAGGGCAGCCGACCCCTGGTGGTGTCGTACGCGTCGAGCCCGCCCGCCGAGGTGCTCGGTCTCGACCCACCGCCGGCCGAGTCGCCGACGGCCGTGGTCGACGACGGCTGCTTCCGGCAGATCGAGTTCGCCGGCATCCTCAACGGGGCGGCCAACGAGGACGGCGCCCGGCGGTTCGTCGACTTCCTGCTCTCGCCGGAGTTCCAGGCCGACTTGCCCCTCAACATGTTCGTGTTCCCCGTGCGCCCCGACACCGAGCTGCCCGAGGTGTTCGTCACCCACGCCGTGCTCCCGGCCGATCCCGTGACGGTCGACCCGGGTGAGATCGGCGCCAACCGAGACGAGTGGATCGAGGAGTGGACCGACACCGTCCTCCGGTGAGCCTCGGCCGGGCCGTGCTGCTCGCCGTGCCCCTGGCCTTCCTCGCCGTCTTCTTCCTCTACCCGGTCGTGACGATCGTCGGTATGGGGCTACGCCCGGACGGGAGATGGAGCCTTGGCGTGTTCGCCGAGGTCCTCACCGAGCCATCGGTGCTGAAGGTGGTGTGGTTCACGGTGTGGCAGGCCACGGCGTCGACCGTGGTGACCCTGGTGCTGGGGCTGCCCGGGGCCTATGTCCTGGCTCGCTACGACTTTCCGGGACGGCGGCTGGTACGAGCGCTCATCGTCGTCCCGTTCGTGCTGCCGACCGTCGTCGTGGCCACTGCGTTCCTCGGGCTCATCGGCCCGCGTGGAGTCCTGGCGGGCGTGGCCGACCTGCAGCACACGGTGTGGGCCATCCTGCTGGCCCACGCCTTCTTCAACTACGCGGTGGTCGTGCGCACCGTGGGCGGGCTGTGGTCGCATCTCGATCCGGGGGTGGAGGAGGCGGCCAGGGTCCTCGGTGCCAGCCGCGGGCGCGTGTTCCGTGAGGTGACCTTTCCCCTCCTGCGTCCGGCGATCGCGTCGGCGGCGGCGATCGTCTTCCTGTTCACGTTCACCTCGTTCGGCGTCGTGCTGATCCTGGGTGGGCCGACCCGGGCCACCGTCGAGGTCGAGATCGTCCGGGCCACCCGCCAGCTCCTCGATCTTCCTCTGGCGAGCGTGCTGGCCATCCTGCAGCTGGCGGCCGTGGTCCTGCTGCTGACGCTGTACACCGTGTTCGCCGGCCGGGGTCAGCTCCGCCAGCGGCTGCGGGCGCAGGCCGAGGTCGCCCGGCGGCCGCGTGGTTGGCGGCCCTGGGCCTTCGTGGGCGCCAACCTGGCGGTGATGGCGCTGCTCCTCGGTGCGCCCATCGGCGTGCTCATCGAGCGCTCGTTCCGGACGGCGGCCGGGTACGGCCTCGACTTCTACCGTGCCTTGGGCACATCTCGGCAGGGGACACTCTTGTTCGTTCCGCCCATTGATGCCATGCGCAACTCGTTGCTTTTCGCATGCAGCGCGACGGTCATCGCCCTCGTCGTCGGTGGGCTGGCCGCGGTGGCGGTCGCCGGCCGGCGGGGGCGGGGCGGTCAGGCGGTCGACATCGTCCTGATGCTGCCGCTGGGCACGTCGGCGGTGACGGTGGGCTTCGGCTTCCTCGTGGCCCTCGACCAACCGCCCCTCGACCTCAGGACGTCGGCTGCCCTGGTCCCCATCGCCCACGCCCTGGTCGCGGTGCCGTTCGTGGTCAGGGTGCTGGTGCCGGTGCTGCGCTCGATCGACGACCGCCTGCGGGAGGCGGCGGCCGTGCTCGGCGCCCCGCCGGGCCGGGTGTGGCGCGAGATCGACCTGCCCATCGTCGCCCGGGCGGTGGCCGTGGCCGCCGGGTTCGCCTTCGCCGTGTCGCTCGGCGAGTTCGGCGCCACCCTGCTCATCGCCCGGGCCGACACGCCGACCATGCCGATCGCCATTTTCCGGTTCCTCGGACAGCCCGGTACGACGAACTTCGGTCAGGCCATGGCGATGAGCACGATCCTGGCCGTGGTCACCGCCGTCGCCATCCTCGCCATCGAGCGGTTCAGGGTGGGCGAGCTGGGGGAGTTCTGATGCTCGACGTCGACGGGCTCAGCGTCCGCTACGGCGACACGGTTGCCGTCGACGGCCTCGATCTCGTCGTCGGGGAGGCCGAGGTGGTCGCCCTGCTCGGGCCGAGCGGGTGCGGGAAGACGAGCGTGCTGCGGGCCGTCGCCGGGCTGGAACCCCCGGCCGCCGGGCGGATCGTCCTCGACGGACGCGACGTCACCACCACACCGGTCCACCGGCGCGGGATCGGGCTCATGTTCCAGGACTATGCCCTCTTTCCCCACCGAGACGTGGCCGGCAACGTCGCCTTCGGCCTGCGGATGCGGGGCGACGCCAAGCCGGCCGTCGCGGCGCGGGCGGCCGAGGTGCTCGAGCTCGTCGGACTGGGCGGCTACGAGCGTCGCCGCGTGTTCGAGCTCTCGGGCGGCGAGCAGCAGCGGGTGGCCCTGGCCCGGGCCCTGGCCCCCGCCCCTCGTCTGCTCATGCTGGACGAGCCGCTGGGGTCGCTCGATCGCACGCTGCGCGAGCGGTTGGTCGAGGAGCTGCGGGAGCTGTTCACCCGGCTCGGGATCACGACCGTCTACGTGACCCACGACCAGACCGAGGCGTTCACCGTCGCCGACCGCGTCGTGTTGCTGCGGTCGGGCCGGGTCGTGCAGCAGGGGACGCCGGAGGACGTGTGGCAGCGGCCGGTCGACGAGCTGGCCGCCCGGTTCCTCGGCTTCGGCAACCTGGTGCCCGTCGAGGTGGCCGGCGGCGTCGCGGCCACCCCGTGGGGACCGGTACGGATCGACGACGGCGGCGGGACCGGGCCTCGGCTGCTGCTGATCCGGCCCGACGGGCTGGTGCTCGGCTCCGGCCCGGTGACCGGCAAGGCCGAAGCCGTCGCGTTCCGCGGCGACCACTTCAGGGTCACCGTCGCCACCGAGGCCGGCCCGGTGCTCGACGCCGACCTCAGTGGCGTTCCGGTACCGGCCATGGGCGAGACGGTGGCCATGACCATCGATCCGGCGGGGGTCACCACCGTCCCGATCGGTTGACCTCCGCCAGACTGTCGCCGTGGACCTCGTTGCCGAGCTCGAAGCACCGGTGCCGCCGGCCGTCCTGTTCCCGTGGGTCGACGACCTGGACCGGTACCCGCAGTGGCTCGAGATCGTCACCCGGGCCCAGTCCGCCGGTCCGGAAGCCTGGCTCGTCGACCTGCGCGGGCGACTCGGTCCGCTCGCGCGTTCGAAGCGGCTACGGATGGCGAGGACGGTGCGCCAGCCGCCCCGGGCGGTCGTCTTCGAGAGGAGGGAGACCGACGGGCGCACCCACGCGCCGTGGCGGCTGACCGCCTCGGTCGAGCCGCTCGGCGATGGGTCTCGCCTGGTGATGCGGCTCCACTACGGCGGCGGGCTGTGGGGTCCCGTCATCGAGCGACTGCTGGGCGACGAGATCGAGCGATCGCGACCCCGCCTCCTGGAGTTGCTCGCGGACGAGGCCGGGCCCCTCCACTGAACGAACTTGCCGTGGATTGTTCCCATTTTTGGGAACAATCCACCGAACATTCGATGGCGGTTAGGGCGTCGAGGTGACCGGGCGGGGGTGCTCGACGTCGGCGTCGGCCCTAACCTCGGCGGGGCGGGTGCGCTCCGACGCCACCCGGGCCTGCTCCGACTGTTCGGCGGCCCGGCGCATGCGCTCCTCGGCCGTCATGCCGTCGGTGCCGTCCGTGTCGTCCGTGTCGTCCGGGTCGCCCGGGGCGACCGGGGCGGTCGCGGTCGCCGGCGTCGGTGCCGGGGCCGCGGCGACGCTGGTGTCGCGTTCGACGGCGTCCGGGCCGTACTCGGTGCTCGCCGCCCGGCGGCGCAGCTTGCCGTGCCACCGCTCGCCCGTGATGCCGCCGTACACCGACCCGCCGAGCATGACCAGGAGCGAGACGATGCCGGCGATGGTGCCGACCGCGCCCCACTCGTCGGCGGTGGTCGGGACGCCGACGTTGCGCAGGTTCTCCTCGATGGCGTCGGTCCCGGCGATGGCGCCGATGAAGAGGCCCACCAGCGCGGCCACGACGACACCGAGGGCGAACACGAGCAGGCCGTGGGTCATCCCGCCCCGGAACGCCATCCGGCCGGCGACATAGCCACCGAAGAAGTAGGCGGCGAACAGGGCGATGCCGATCACGGCGGTGCCGATGCCGCCGACGGTCTCCCAGTCGTAGTTGCCGACGTCGAAGTCGACGCCGAGCGAATCGAGCGTGCCGCCGACGATCGCGGCCAGCACGGCGAAGGCGCCATAGGCCACGAGCACCCCGGCCAGCACCGAGATGAACGACACCTGTGAGTATCCGGCCTCGGCGACGAGCAGACGGCGTTCTCGCCGATTCTCGCCGACCGGTTGTTCGACGACGGCCATGACTACCTCCTGAGGTTGTTGTGCATACTTTCCCCCGTCGGGTGGGGGTGAGACGCGGACCAGTACGCTCACGGCGATCGAGACCGCTCTTGGGCTGCTCGCCGTCGTCCTGTTGATCCTGGCTACGGGGTTCTTCGTCGCCGCCGAGTTCGCCTTCGTCGCCGTCGACCGCAACCGGGTCGAACGTGACGCGGCCGCTGGTCAGCGGGCGGCCCGCGTGGTCGAGAAGATCATCCGCCACCTCTCGTTCCACCTGTCCGGCGCCCAGCTCGGCATCACCATCACCTCGATCGTCCTCGGCTTCATCGCCCAGCCGACGGTGGCGGTGGTCATCGAACCCGCGCTCCGCCCGTTGCTGGGTGACCGCGGGGCTCGCGGCGTCGCCCTGGCCATCGCCTTGGTGGTGGTGACGGTGGTGGCGATGGTCGTCGGCGAGCTCGTACCCAAGAACCTGTCGGTGGCCCGCCCCGAGCACATGGCCTATCTCCTGGGCCGGCCGGCGGCGATCTACGGCACGATCTTCGGCCCGATCATCCGGTTCCTCAACGGCGCGGCCAACTGGACCGTGCGCCGACTCGGCATCGAACCCAAGGAGGAGCTGACCGCGGTCCGTTCGCTCGAGGAGCTCGAGCTGCTCATCCGGTCATCGGGCGAGGAGGGCTCGCTCGAGCCGGAGGCCTTCCGCCTCCTCAACCGAACGCTGCGTTTCCGCCAGAAGACCGCCGCCGACGCCCTGGTCCCGCGGACGGCCGTGACCGCCGTGACCCCGGACGCCCCGATCGCCGACCTCGTCCTCGTGGCCATCGAGACGGGGTACTCGCGGTTTCCGGTCTGCCGCAACCGCGACCTCGACGACCTGGTCGGTGTGGTGCACGTGAAGGACGTCTACCGGCTGGCGCCCGATGACCGCATCGACACCAAGGTCGCGGCGATCATGACCGACCCGTTCGTCGTGCCCGAGACCAAGGACCTGGCGTCGCTTCTGGTCGAGCTGCGCCAGTCGGGCAGCCATCTGGCCGTCGTGGTCGACGAGTACGGCGGCACCGCCGGCATCATCACCCTCGAGGACGTGGTCGAGGAGATCGTCGGCGACATCGCCGACGAACACGACCGAGGCGAAGCCCCCTTCACCACCGTCCGGCCGACGGGCGAGTCGCTGCTGCCCGGCACGCTCCACCCCGATGAGGTGCTCGACGCCACCGGCTTCGCCATGCCCGAGGGCGACTACGAGACGCTCGCCGGCTTCGTCCTCGACCGCCTGGGCCACATCCCGAAGCCAGGGGAGGGCGTGGAGGTCGACGGCTGGCGGGTCGAGGTGGTCGAGATGGACCGGCTCCGCGTTGCCGTGGTCCGGCTGGTGGCTCCCCAGCCGCAGCCCGAACCCGACGAGGCCGCGACCGGGGCCGCGACCGAAGCCGCGGCGCAGCCATGAGCATCCTGCTGCTCGGGTTCGCCGTGTTCCTGCTCCTGGCCAACGGGTTCTTCGTCGCGGTCGAGTTCGCCCTGGTCGCCTCGCGCCAGACCAAGCTCGAGCCCCGGGCCGAGCACGGTTCGCTGCCGGCCCGTCTCGCCCTGCGGGCCAGCCACGAGCTGTCGCTCCAGCTCGCCGGCGCCCAGCTCGGCATCACCATGGCCTCGCTCGCCCTCGGCGCGGTGGCCGAACCGGCGGTGGCCCGGCTGCTCGAGTCGGCCATCGGCGCCGCGGTCGACATCCCGGACGGCGTGCTGCACACGCTCTCGTTCATCATCGCCCTCACCATCGTGGTGTTCGCCCACATGGTGATCGGCGAGATGGTGCCGAAGAACATCGCCATCACCGATCCCGAGCGCACGATGCTGCTCCTGGCCATCCCCAACCACGTCTATGTGACGTTGTTCCGCCCGGTCATCCGGATGCTCAACGCCCTGGCCAACGCCGGCGTCCGCCTGTTCGGCGTGGAGCCACGCGACACCTTGAGCACGGCCCACACCCGCGAGGAGCTGGCCGTGATGTTGGCTGCGTCCCGCGACGAGGGCCTGGTCGAGGAGGTGGCCCACCAGCTCCTGACCGGCGCGCTCGACTTCGGCACCCGGCCGATCAGCGCGGTGATGGTGCCTCGCGAACGGGTGGTCCACATCCGCCGGGACGAGACGGTCGCCAATGCCGAGCAGGTGGTCGTGGCCAGCGGGCTCTCCCGGCTGCCCGTGGTCGGGCGCGACATCGACGACATGATCGGCTTCCTCCACGCCAAGGATCTCCTGGCCGTCGGCCCCGAACGGCGTGATCGCCCCATCCCGTTCGGCCGGGTGTGGCGGATGCTCGTCGTGGCTGAGCACCGGGCGCTCGACGACGTCCTGGTCGCCATGCGGAGGGCGCGGACCCACCTGGCCGTGGTCGTGGACGACGCCGACCGGACCCTCGGCATCGCGTCGCTGGAGGACGTGCTCGAGGCGATCGTGGGCGACATCCGAGACGAGTCAGACCCGGGCAGCCCGAGGCCGCGAGCCCCGCGGTCGCTCGGCACGCGGGCTCGATCCTCCCGCTGACCAGGCGTTTCGACGCGCCACCGACACGAGTTCGTCATCATTCCGCAAAACTGGCGCGCCATCGGCTACGGTTCCCGACCGTTGTGAGGGGAGGCGTCAAGTTCGTCCGGGCCGTCGTGGTCGGCGCGTTGTGTGCCGGGCTGCTCGTCGTGGCCGCCCCGGCGGCCGTCGCCGACCCGGAGGCCGTCGCCGCCGCCCGCCAGCGGGCCGAGCAGGCGGCGCAGGCCCTGGCCGACGCCGAGACCCATCTGGCCGAGCTCGAGGCCGAGATCGTCGCGCTGCAAGCCCAGACCACCGACGCCCGCGCCGCCCTGGCCGGGCTGCAGCAGGCGGTCGAGACGACCGCGGTCCAGCGTTACATCGCCGGCGAGGTGCCGGAGACCGTCATCCTCTCGGGCGCCGACCTGGGCGAGCAGGTCCACGCCGAGGCCCTGGTGCGCTTCCTCATGCTGGGCAACCAGGACGCGGTCGACCAGTACCGGGCGATCAACGAGGACCTCGACGTGGCGACCGCCGCGCTCGACCTTGCGCTCGCCGATCAGCGCGACACCCTGGAACGACTACGCCAGCAACGGATCGAGCTCGAGGCCGAGCTGGCCCGGCTCGAGGAGGTCGAGCGCCAGCGGCTGGCCGAGGAGCAGCGCCGTCGGGAAGAGGCCGCCCGCCAGGAAGCGGCCAGGATCGCCGCCGCCGAGTCCGCGGCCCGGGCC
>JBOGGX010000030.1:0-24257 GCA_050744245.1 Acidimicrobiales bacterium | reverse complement strand
GATGACGCCAGGGCGGCCCGAGACTTCGCCACCGCCGACGCGCTGCGCGACCGGCTGGGCGCCCTGGGCTACGAGGTCCTCGACACCTCGGAAGGCACCCGCCTCCGCCCGCGCCCCCGCCGCTGATGCCGGGTCGCGCCGGGTCGGCATTCTCGACGCAGTGAGCACCGCACAGCGGTGCCAGATGCGTCGAGTTTCGTGTTCGCATTCTGTAGTTACCGGGCGGTAACATACGGGAACGAGCACGAGCAGCGAGGTGATGGGCATGGCGGACTTCTCCCTCAACGAGGATCAGCTTCAGATCCAGACGTGGGTCCACGACTTCGCCGACGACGTCATCCGACCGGCGGCCCACGAGTGGGACGAGCGGGAGGAGACCCCGTGGCCGGTCATCGAGGAGGCGGCGAGGCTCGGCCTGTACGGCTTCGAGTTCTGGGCCAACGCCTACGCCGACCCGACCGGCCTGCTCATGCCCGTGATCAACGAGGAGCTGTTCTGGGGGGATGCCGGCATCGGGCTCTCGATCGTCGGCAGCCTGCTCGGGGTCACCGGCATCTTCGGCAACGGCACGCCCGAGCAGGTCATGGAGTGGGTGCCGCAGTGCTTCGGCCCGCCCGACAAGCCGGCGCTGGCCGCCTTCTGCGTGAGCGAGCCAGACGCCGGGTCCGACGTCAGCTCGCTGCGCACCCGAGCGGTGTACGACGAGGTCAAGGACGAGTGGGTGCTCAACGGCACCAAGACGTGGATCACCAATGGCGGCATCGCCGACATCCACGTGGTGGTGGCCTCGGTCGACCAAGAGCTCAAGGGGAGGGGTCAGGCCAGCTTCGTGATCCCGCCCGGCCCGACGGGGCTGAGCCAGGGCCAGAAGTTCAAGAAGCACGGGATCCGGGCCAGCCACACGGCCGAGGTCGTGCTGGACGACGTGCGGGTGCCGGGGTCCTGCCTGCTCGGCGGAAAGGAGAAGCTCGACGAGCGGCTCGCCCGGGCCAGGCAGGGCCGGCACTCAGGCAAGCAGGCGGCCATGCAGACCTTCGAGGCCACCCGGCCGACGGTCGGGGCCCAGGCCATCGGCATCGCCCGAGCCGCCCACGAGTATGCGCTCGAGTACGCCAAGGACCGCCGCCAGTTCGGCCGGGCCATCATCGAGAACCAGTCGATCGCCTTCACCCTGGCCGACATGGCCATGGAGATCGACGCGGCCCGGCTGCTCGTCTGGCGGTCGGCCTGGATCGGCAAGAACGCCCGGTTCGAGCACGCCGAGGGCTCGATGGCCAAGCTCAAGGCGGGCCGGGTCGCGGTGTGGGCCACCGAGCGGGCCATGCAGATCCTCGGCGGCTACGGCTATGTCCGCGACTACCCGGTCGAGCGGCTGCACCGCGATGCCAAGGTCTACGACATCTTCGAGGGCACCGAGCAGATCCAGCAGCTCGTCATCGCCCGAGCCATCTCGGGTCTGCGGATCGAGTAGTCTGACCTGCGGGTGTAGGAGTCCGCAGCGGGTCCGCTGACCGCCGCTGCGGGTTCCATTGCATCGTAGTTCTTCTGCCAGGTACTACTGAGGTACTGCTCTGGCGCGGCAGGGCGACCGTTACACAGCGCGAGCCGGGAGTCTGGCTGGCTCGCGTGTTCCTCCCAGCCGACGGCGAGGGCTCCAAGCGCCGTCAGATTGGCAAGGTCTTCAAGGGCTCGAAGAGGGCAGTCAAGGCTGCGATCGCGGGGTGGGAGGCCGATGTCCGCGGCACGACCCCGGCCGCCGCCAGCGCGACGGTTGCAGAAGTGCTCCGCCTCCGGCAGGAGGCAAAGGCAGGCGACTGGCAGCCGACAACAGCGCGTGACCGGCGGAGTTGCTGCGACGCAATCAAGCGTGATCTCGGCCGGGTGCGCTTCGCGACCTCGATCCCCTCCGGATCGACAAGTGGATAATCCACATGCGCCGCCAGGGCGTTGGCGATGGAGCATTTCGCGGCCGCGCCCTGGCGCTTCGGGCGGCGATGAGCTGGGCCGTCTCGCGCCGCATGATCCGCTCGAATCCGGTAAAGGAGGCGTCACCGCGATTGCCGGCGCGGCGCCGGTCGGTTCGACCCGAGCCCGAGCAGGTCGTGGCGATTCTCGCCGCGGCGAAGGAGGGCGCCCGCGCTGCACTCGCACTGCGCCTGGCCGCGGTCACGGGCGCGCGCGAGGCGGAGATCGTCGCTCTCCGCTGGGGACCTCGACGGCGACCGTCTTCGCGTTGGCCGGCAGCGCCACACAATCGACGGCGTTGTGACGGTGCGCGAGACGACGAAGGGCGGGGACGAGCGAACGGTGATGCTCGATCCCGGCACCGTGGCGGCGATCAAGGGCTGGAAGGCCGAGGTCGACGAGATCGTCGGTGCCGAGACGACGTGGATGCTCGGTTGCCCGGTGCGGCGGTTCCACCGTCGCCGCGATGGCTCTACGACGCATTCGTACGCGCCGCCACGCGCGCCGGCATCCCAACGGGTCGTTCAAAGGGGATCGTGCTCCATGATCTGCGGCACTGGGCGGCGAGCACCGCTCTCCGGGACGGTCATGACGCCGTCACCGTCGCGGCCCGGCTCGGCCACTCTCCCGACACCCTGCTGCGGGTCTACGCCCAAGAGATCGAGGAGGGCCAAGTCGGCGTTGCCGCGTCGTTGGCGGCCCGCCTCGACAGTTGAGCGAATCCAGCATCAGGCTGAGCCGTCGACAGCCCGGACAGCCTCCTTGAATCCTGTCGTGCCGAGATTTCGCTCGCTGACGGATGCGGCGCGTGGGTTTCGGACACGCCACAGGTGCCGATAGCCGACCAGTTCGGGCACGGCCACGCTCCATGCGGCCAACCCACGAATGACGACGATGACCGCGCGACGCTGGATCGCTGCGCGAAGTTGGTCGAAGACGAAGCGCTGGGACGGGAGGGTCACCGGAAGTGCGGCGTACCGCTCTGAGTGGTAACCGTGAAACTCGAGACCAGCGACCGCGACGGCGGTTTGCTCCGACGTCGTGGCCTCGATGACGGCTCGGAGGCAGCGGCGCCACCATAGGCTCCCAGGAGCCTCCCCGAGCCGAGGATCCAAGTAGTAGAGCGGATATTGCACGGGACGCTGCGACATCGACGCCAGCGCCGCTTGTCTCAGAACGCGTCGCCGATGCCACCTCCGGTCAGGATCGCCGCCGATTCCGGGGTTGAGGTTCAGCACGAGCAGCGGGGCGGCCAGGTTGCCGACCCATGGCTCCGGCGTCATGGCTAGATCGATTCGCGTTGCGGCCCCTGCGAAGTGATTGAACGCTTGTATGTGTGGTCTGTCGGCTGGGAGGACGAGAGGCGCTCGCGCCGGCAGGAGCTTCCAGGGGTTGCCCGCCATGGAGACACCATAATTGCGTCCGCCGTTGTCGTTGGCGCCACCACCCGGCGCAACGACGTCCGCGGGAACGCCGGCGACTGACCCTGCAAGGTCGGCGGGTGTTGTCGGCCCGGTTCGGAGTTCCGTTACACGTTCGGATTGAGGCCGACGATGGTGGCGAGGTCGACGCGACGGACAAACCATCGTGAGCCGAGCCGTACGTGTGGCAGGCCGGAGCGGCCGCCCGTCGAGCGGTGATCTTCGATCAACCTGTAGGCAGTGCTACGACTGATTCTCAGGACTGCGGCGGCTTCCTCCACGGTGAGCATGAGCGGCAAGGTGTCGAGGCCATGGAAGCAGACGATCTCCGTCGAGAGCTGGTCGAGCTCGCCCGATCAGGGCGCACCCATCAGGCTGCATCAACGGCTCCTCCTGCGAATCGTAGGACCTCGTCCATGCGACAGTAGGACGCATGGGGCCGTGGTGATCTTGCTGCTCGACCCGGTCCCGGCGTGGGCGGACCGTTCGCTCCAGCGGAGGACGCGCTGTGGCGCGGCATGCAGGCCGGCGCGCTGACCGAGCGCGAGTACTGGCGCCGGCGGGCCGGCGAGCTCGCCTAGACCACCCGCCAACTCATGCAGCGGGTCTTCGATCGGCCCGAGCCTGAGGTCGTTCGGCCCGAGGCGGCGGCCTTGCTGCCGCGGCTGGCGGCGACCGTCCGGGTGGCGGCTCTGACCAACGACCTGGCCGACTTCCACAGCGACCCCTTGAGCCTGGGTCGCGCATGACGATCTTCCGCCGCTTCGACCCGCTCATCGACCTCTCCGGCACCGGCACCCTCAAGCCCGACCCGGCGGCATTCAGCCAGGCCGCCGCGGTCATCGGCGTCGCCCCCGACGAGATCGTTGCCGCTGGGCCTCCACGATGCGGTGGAGGGCCCGCAGGTCGGAGAAGTCGTCCGGCCACGACGCGCCGAACCAGTGCGCCATGTCGTTGGTGAACGCCACCACCTTGTACCGCCCGGCGAGCAGCCGGATCGCGGCGCGGATCTCGTCACGCACGTACGACCACGTGCGCCACAGCTCGCCGATGTCGAGCTCGGGTCTGGCCTCGGCCACCGCATCCCAATAGTCCCGCTCGGCCACGTCGCCGCGCTCGACGGCCCGGTAGGTCGCCTCCTCGGCCAGCGGCCCGGCCGGGAACCCAGGCACGGCAACCGATTCGAACAGCGTCGGGATCACGACGCCACCCATGTCGAGGAGGATGGCGATGATGCGCTGTCCGGCGCTCCACCACGCGACCGGCTGAGCGCACCCCCGCCTCGATGTCCGGCGCCGGGAGGCCCGCCACGGCGACGGCGGTGGGGGCGGATCGATGCGGTCGCGACCGCCCGGGGGCGCTCGGCAAAGGCCGACCTCTGGCTCGGTCACTGGCGAACGGTCGCGGATACAACTCGACCAGACCCGCCCGCCATGACCTCCTCGTCGGCCCCCGACACGAGCGCCACCACGACGGCGTCGACGGGGGCGTTGTCGACGGCGGTCATGGCCGACTCGTCGGTGGTGAGCACCACGTTGTTCCCAGCCGACACGCCGATGAGGTCGACCGCGACATGGAGATGCGAGGTCGAGATGTCGCGGACTACGACCATCCGTCGGCCTTCGAGCTGCGGACGCTGGCGCGAGAACCAGATCCGGCCCACCACCTCGCCGAGCAGCATGTCAACCGCCGGACGACACGGCGGGGATGCCTTAGGGCGACAGCAGCTCTCTCGTGCCGTTGTCGAGGAGGTGGGCCGAGGCGGCGTGGGGTTTGGGGTAGATCTGGGCTGCGGTGAGCTCGCCATACTCGCGCACGGCGTTGCTCCCCGCCTCCACCGCCTGGCGAACGGCGGCGATCGAACCGTCGATGGCGGCCGCCAGATAGCCGCTCCCCACCCGTTCGACGGCGATGCACTCGACCGCGGCGGTCTTGGTCATCGCCTCGATGCCGGCCATGAGCGGCACCAGACCCCTCGTCTCGATGAGACCGATGGCTGACTCAGCCATGAAACGCCTCCCTTGCTCTCCGCATCAGTGCCCGTCGATCAGCGAGGGGCGTTCGGCGATCGCCATGATCGGCGGGCTGGGGCTGGCAAAGATGATCGACTTGACGTCGCCCCCGGAGACGGCGCGCGCCGTCTCCTCGCCCACCTCGATCGCCTCCTCGACGGCGGCCAGCTCCCCGGTGATGAGGACGGCCACCAGCCCGCTGCCGAGCCGGGCTGCGCCCCGCACCTGGACCTGGCTGGACTTCACCATGGCATCGACCGCATCGAAGATCGGCACGTAGCCCTTGGCCTCCAGCACCCCAACCGCATCGGCGTTCATCGGTCTCCCTTCTCACACTCGCCAGGTGACGACGGCCGCGCCGGCGCCCACACCGGGCCGTAGGTCCTGACCTCGGCCGGGCCGTCGACCGACGCCGCCCCGACCAGGAACGGCAGGGCACGGAACTGGCTGTCGACTTGGCAGGCGGCGGGGTAGCTGTGCGGCCCAACGCCTTCTCGGGGCTGAACCCGTTCCTGGTCGAGGGCATCGTGGCCCGCACCGTGGCCGATGCGGGGTTGGCCCTGACCTCGCTGGCCGGCTACGACTCGCGTGATCCGTTCAGCCTCGATGAACGGATCGACTTCCGCACAACCGTGGACCGCCCCATCGCCAAGTGGAAGATCGCGTTCAGCGCCGACTTCGGAACGTTTCCGGTCGACGGGCGCATCGCCGAGACCGTCGCCCGGGCGGTGCGGGCCTTCGAGGAGGCCGGGGCCCACGTCGAAGAGGTCGACGTCGACCTGAGGCATGACCAGCGGGAGCCGAGCGACCTCTGGTGCCGGCTGATCATGCCGGGCAACGTCGAAGCCGTCGAGGGCTTCAAAGCCGGCGGCGTCGATCTGTTGCGTGATCACCGCGACGACCTCCCACCTCAGTACCTGGCGTGGCTCGAGCAGGGCTATCGGCTGAGCGCTCTCGACGTGCGGCGTGACCAGCAGATGCGCTCGGAGGTGTACGACGGCGTGCGCGAGGTGCTCGACGTCTACCAGTTGCTGGTGACGCCCACCTTGGCCTGCCTTCCGGTCGACAACGCCGATGACGGCAACACCGTGGGCCCCTCGGAGATCGGCGGGGTCGAGGTCGACCCGCTCATCGGATGGCGCCTGACCTACCCGATCAACTTCTCCGGCCCTCCGGCGGCCTCGATCCCGGCCGGGATGATCGACGGGCTACCGGTGGGCATGCAGATCATCGGTCGACGCTACGCCGATGCCGACGTGCTCGCCGCCAGCGCCTCGTTCGAGCGTGTCCGTCCGTGGCACGACACCTACCGGCGCGGCGCGGAGCAGCCGCTCGGCTGAGTCCCCGGCCCTGACGTGAAATCCCGGGTGGGTGCGGTCAGATGTCGAGCCGCTGGAGCAGGGCGGTGAGGCTGTCGGCCGGCCGGGTGATGTCGAACCAGTGGCTCGCCATGCCGACCGCTTCGGCGCCACGGCAGTTGACCGGCAGGTCGTCGACGAACAGGCACTCCGCCGGGGGGAGGCCCAACGCCTCCGCTGCGGCGAGGTACGGGCCCGGGTCGGGCTTGCGCACGCCGAGGGTAGCCACGTCGATCATGGCCTCGAACCAGCTCGCCGGCTCCCACGTGTCGAGCCACCGCTCGCCGAGCCATTTCGACGCGTCGTTCGTGAGCACGGCCTGGCGGATGCCGTGCTCGTGGAGCGTGCGGATCGTCTTCCACGTCTCGGCCCGCTCCTGCCCGGCCCAGTGGAGCTCGCGGAGCGGGTCGAACTCGATCGCCTCGGCGCGCAGCCCGGCCCGCACCCGCTCGAGGTACTCGTGCTCGCCGATGTCGCCGCGGAGCATCCGCTCGTAGTCGGGATCGGCGCCTCGTCCCGTGGGTCCCAGTGGGAGCCGGTCGACCGGCCACCCCCGCCTGCGGCCGAGGTCGAGGACGAGCTCGGTGAAGAAGCGGTACATGATCCCGCCCATGTCCCACACCACGGCCCGGCTCACGACCTCCTCCAGGTGCGGGCGTGGTCGAGGAGCTCGTCGCGGATCGAGCGCGGTACGACCCGCTGGACCACGTCAGGCAGCTCCACCCACGCCTCGCCGTCACGCTCCTCGACCGGGAAGCAGGCGAGCCGCAGCTCGGGGGCGCCGACCCGCTGACCGTCATCCAGCCGGTACCGCCACCAGTGCTCGGGACAGGTGACGGTGCCGCCGCGCACCAGGCCGTCGGCCAGCGAGCCGCCCTTGTGCAGGCAGCGGTTGGCGATGGCGGCCAGCCGCCCGTGGTGGTTGAACACGGCCACTTCGACGTCACCGGTGGTCGCGACGACCGACCCGCTCGGCGGGACGACGCCGGCCGAAACCCAGGGCATCAGGCTTCCAGCTTGATCACGACCGCCTTGGCCTCGGTGAAGAACTCATGGGAGTACTCGCCCCCCTCGCGGCCGACGCCGGAGTCCTTGTAGCCACCGAACGGCAGCCGGAGGTCGCGCACGAAGAAGCAGTTGACCCACATCGTCCCCGTGTCGACCTCGCGGGCCACCCGGTGGGCGGTGTCGAGGTTCTTGGTCCACACCATGCCCGCCAGCCCGTAGCGGGACCGGTTGGCGATGTCGATCGCCTCGTCGACGTCGTCGAACGGCAGCACCATCTCGGCCGGGCCGAAGATCTCCTCCTGGCACACCCGCATCGAGTTGTCGGCGTCGGCGAACACGGTGGGCGCCAGGTAGTTCCCGCGAGCCAGCGACCCATCGGTGAGCCGGTGACCGCCGGACATCAGCTTGGCCCCTTCCTCATGGGCCAGCTCGATGTAGGACTCGACCTTCTCCAGATGCTCGGGCGACACCAGCGGCCCATGTCGGTCGATGGGTCGAGGGGATCGCCGACCCGCAGCGACTCGGACGCGGCGACGAAACGGGCGAGGAACTCGTCGTACACCGGGCGCTGGACGAGCAGCCGGGAACCGGCCAGGCAGACCTCACCCTGGTTGCTGAAGCTGCCCAGCACGGCGCCGGCCACGGCGGCGTCGAGGTCGGCGTCGGCGCAGACGATGTTGGCCGATTTGCCTCCCAGCTCGAACGACAGCTTCTTCAGGGTGGGCGCGGCCGCGGCCATGATGGCCTGGCCCGTCGCCGACTCCCCGGTGAAGGTGACCGCGGCCACGTCGGGATGGGTGGTCAAGCCCTCCCCGGCCTCGCCCGGCCCGAACCCGTTGACCACGTTGAACACGCCGTCGGGCAGGCCGGCGTCGGCGCAGATCTGCGCCAGGATGGACGCGGTGACCGGGCTCTGCTCGGCCGGCTTGGCCACCACCGTGCACCCGAACGCCAACGCCGGGGCCGCCTTCCAGCTGAGAAGCATGAGCGGGAAGTTCCACGGCGAGATGGCGGCGACCACACCCAGCGGCCGGCGCACCTCGTAGGCCAGCACGCCCTCCCACGGCTTGTCGTAGGCCCGGGTGCCGACCTGCTCGGCCAGCTCGGCGAAGAAGCGGAAGTTGTAGGCCGCCCTGGGAACGTCCTTGATCCTGGCGTCGCGGATGGGCTTGCCCATGTCGCGGGTCTCCCATTCGGCCAGCTCGTCGAGGCGGGCGTCGATGCCGTCGGCCACCCTGAGCAGGATCCGCTTGCGCTCGGCCGGGCTCGTCGCCGACCAGGCGGGGAACGCGGCGCGGGCGGCCTCAACAGCGCGCGAGGCGTCGGCGGTCGAACCCCGTGCCACCACCGCGATCGGCTGATTGTCGATCGGGCTGACCGACTCGAACGTCCCGCCATCGGCCGAGTCGGACGGCTCGCCGCCGATGAAGTGCCTGATCTGCCTCACCGTTCCTGCTCCGGCCGGGCCCGCTCCTCGACCACCACCGACCACGGCTTGCCGCCCACACCGTACTGGTGGGGACGGATCTCGTTCACGACCACCCGCACGGTCTCGATCGGCGCGTCGAGGGTCGATGCGATCGCCTCCGAGACGGCTGCGATCATCTCCTCCACCCTCTCCGGCGGCCTTCCTTCCATCAGGTCGATGTGCACCAGGGGCATCTCGTCACCTCGCGTTCATCTGCAGGCCAGCTCGACGGAACCGATGCGGTCGAAGCTGGCTCCGACCACGTCGCCCGGCTCGATCGCCACCGCCGCGGTGAGGGCGCCCGCGAGCACGATGGTGCGGGCCGGAAGGGCCCGGCTCCGTTCGGCCAGCTTGCGCACGAACCAGGCCACGGCGGCCGCCGGATGGTCGAGCACGGCGGCCCCGGCGGCCGTGGCCACCACCTCGCCGTTCTTCTCGAACACGCAACCCACCAGCCTGAGGTCGGTCCCCCGCTCGAGCGCGATCGGGTTCCCGAGTCGGAAGCGACCGGCCGAGGCGTCGTCGGCGATGACCGACGGCAGGGTGAAGCGGTAGCCGGTGAAGCGGCTGTCGAGCACGTCGAGGGCGGGCAGCACCGCTTCGGTGGCGGCCAGCACCCGCGCCGCGGTGACGCCGCGGCCGCGCAGCTCGTCGCGTATGAGGAAGGCGATCTCGGGTTCGACCCGTGGCTGGATCAGCTCGGCGCAGGGGACGGGCTCGCCGGCGTCGAGCCCCATGACGTCGGTGAGCCAGCCGTAGATCGGCTCGCCGACGTTCATCTGCTCCTGCTTGGCCCGGCTGGTGAGGCCGAGCTTGGCCGCCACGACCTCGCCGCCGAGGAGCTTCAGCAGCTCGTCCTGGGCGTCGTAGGCGTCGTCGATCGAGAGGTCGTCGTCGGGCGGCTCGATCGCCCGCCGGTCGCGGATGGCGTCGGCCAACCGCTCAGCCAGGCTCACCGATCGGCTCCTTCTGGCGGGCGCGGGCCAGTTCGACGGCCACGTCGATGATCATGTCCTCCTGGCCCCCGACGACCCGGCGCCGACCCAGCTCCAACAGGATGTCCTTGGTGTCGACGCCGTAGCGGCCGGCGGCCCGCTTGGCGTGGAGGAGGAACGAGCCGTACACCCCGGCGTAGCCGAGCAGCAGGCCGTCCCGGTCGATCACCCCCTGGTCGGGCCGGATGGGTCGCACCGCGTCCTGGGCCGCGTCCATCACGCGGAGCGGGTCGATGCCCGTCTCGATGCCCGTCTTCTCACAGGCGGCGATGAAGATCTCGGTCGGGTTGTTGCCGGCACCGGCCCCGAGACCGGTGGTGCAGCCGTCGATCTGGTCGGCGCCCTCGTCGAGCGCGGCCAGCGAGTTGGCCACGGCCAGCGACAGGTTGTTGTGGGCGTGCAGGCCGACCTGGGTGGTAAGGCCGTCCTTGAGGGCGGCCACCCGCCGCCGGGCGTCGTCGATGGTCATGGCGCCGGCCGAGTCGACCACGTACACGCAGTCGGCCCCGTACGACTCCATGAGCCGGGCCTGCCCAAGGAGGACCTCGGGCTCGATCATGTGGGCCATCATCAGGAATCCGACGGCCTCCATGCCGAGCTCCTTGGCCAGGCCGATGTGCTGCTGGGAGATGTCGGCCTCGGTGCAGTGGGTGGCGATCCTGGCCACGCTCGCTCCCACCTCGTGGGCCCGGCGGAGGTCCTCCCTGATGCCGATGCCCGGCAGCATCAGCACCGCGATATTCGCCTGCCGGGCGGTCTCCACCGCCACCCGCAGCAGGAGCATCTCGTCGGTGTGGCTGAAGCCGTAGTTGAACGACGAGCCGCCGAGCCCGTCGCCGTGGCTGACCTCGATGACGGGGACACCGGCGGCATCGAGGGCGGCCACCACCGTCCGCACCTGGTCCTCGGTGAACTGGTGGGCCACGGCGTGGGAGCCGTCGCGTAGGGTCGAATCCGTCAGCCGGAAGCTCGGCCCGCCCGTCACGAGAGCACCGCCTGCCGGGCCCGGGCCAGGTCCTCGCCGACCCTCACGGCCGAGGCCGTCATGATGTCGAGGTTGCCGGCGTAGCTCGGGAGGTAGTCGCCGGCCCCCTCCACCTCGAGGAGCACGACGACCCGGGCCGGCACCACCCCGCCCGGCGTGCCGAACACTTCGGTCTCGAACATGGGGTCTGACTTCAGCCGGTAGCCGGGCACGTAGCTCGCCACCTCGGCCACCATGTCGTCGATGGAGCGGGCGATGGCGTCCTCGTCGTAGCCGTCGGCCAGGGCGCAGAACACCGTGTTGCGCATGAGGATCGGCGGCTCGGCCGGGTTGAGGACGATGATGGCCTTGCCGTGCTCGGCGCCGCCGAGCTCGACGAGCGAGGCCGAGGTGGTCTTGGTGAACTCGTCGATGTTCTGGCGGGTGCCGGGCCCGGCCGACCGCGAGGCCACGGTCGACACGATCTCGGCGTAGGGGACGCGGGCGACCCGCGCCACGGCGTGGACCATCGGGACCGTGGCCTGGCCCCCACAGGTGATGAGGTTGACGTTCGGTGCGTCGTGGTGCTGGCCGAGGTTGACCGGCGGGACGGCGGCCGGGCCGACCTTGGCCGGCGTCAGGTCGACGGCCTGGAGCCCCGCCGCCTGGTAGCGGGGAGCGTTCTGACCGTGGACGCGGGCCGAGGTCGCCTCGAAGACGATGGCGAAGTCGCCCGCCCGCTCGAGCAGCCAGTCGGCGCCCTCGGCGGAGGTGTCGACGCCGAGCTCCCTGGCCCGGCGCAGCCCGTCGGACGCCGGGTCGATCCCGACCACGGCGCCCACCTCGAGGCGCTGGCTGCGTCGGAGCTTGTACAGGAGGTCTGTGGCGATGTTGCCCGACCCGACGATGGCGCACCGCGTCTTGTCCATGATCGTCCTTAGTGGAAGGTGACCGTGAGCCGGCCAAGCCGATCGAACTCGGCCAGCACCACATCGCCGGGTTCGACGGGAAAGGCGGCATGCAGCGCCCCGGTCATGACGAAGTGGCCGGGCTCGAGGGTGACGTCGAACTCGGCCAGCGTGTTGGCCAGCCAGGCCACGGCGCGGACCGGGCTGCCGAGGGCGGCGGCCCCCGCGCCCGTGGCCACGGTGGCGCCGTTGCGACTGATGACCATGCCGCACAGGCGGAGGTCGCAATCGTCGAGCGGCACCACCCTGTCGCCGAGGATGACCGCGGCCGACGAGGCCAGATCGGCGATGGTGTCGACCAGCTTGATCTTCCAGTCGACGATGCGCGAATCGACGAGCTCGATGGCGGCCACCGCCCCCCGTGTCGCCTGCGCCGCCTGCATGGCCGATACCCCCGGCCCCCGGAGCGGGCGGTCGAGCACGATGGCGATCTCGGCTTCGGCCTTGGGCTGGATGTACGGCCCCAGGTCGATCCGGGCGCCGTCGTCGAAGATCGCGGTCGACAGGACGGGCCCGTAGTCGGGTTGGTCGACCCCGATGAGCTGCTGCATGGGTTTGGACGTGAGGCCCAGCTTGTAGCCGACGATCGAACCTCCGTCGCCCAGCAGCAACCGGACCAGCTCCTGCTGGATGGCGTACCCGTCGGCCGCGGTGAGCGAAGGGGCGGCGTCGGTGAGCGGGGCGATCGGCGCCCGGTCACGGCGGGCGGCGAAGAGGGCCTCGGCGACGGCCCGGTGGTCGGTCACGGGCGCATGCTCCCTCGGAAGCCCAGCCGCCGCGAGGCGCTGGCCGCCGCCTCCAACACCCCGGCGATGAACTGGTCCATGATCGGGTCCATGCGGGGCGCCGGCCCGGCGACGCTGACCGCGGCCCGCACCCGGCCGCTGCCGTCGCGGATGGGGGCGGCCACCGAGAGCACGCCCATCTCCGACTCGTTCATGTTCTGGGCGTAGCCGCGCCGGTGGGTCTCCTTGAGCTCCTTGCGGAGCAGCTGCACGTCGGTGATGGTGTGGGGCGTCTTCTGCGGCAGCCTCCAACCCTTGAGCAGCCGGTCCAGCTGGGGCTCGGGAAGGAACGCCAGCAGGGCCTTGCCTGTGCCCGTGCAGTGGGCCCAGTTGCGCCGGCCGACGTCGAGGAAGAGGCGGAGCGTGTTGGGGCTGTCGAGCCGCTCGACGTAGACGACTTCCCGCCCGTCGAGCACGGCCGTGTGCACCGTCTCCCCGGTGGCGTTGCGCAGCCGCTCCATCGGCGGAAGCACGGCCTCGTGCAGGTCCATGTGCACCGCCACCGCGGCCCCGAGGTCGTAGACGACCAGCCCGAGGCGGTACTTGCCCGACTCGGCGTCCTGTTCGAGGAAGCCCTCGCCCGCCAGGGTCGACAGGAGCCGGTGGACCGTCGACTTCCCCACGTCGAGCCGGCGGGCCAGCTCCGACACGCCCAGCTCGCGGTCGTGGGTGGTGAACTGCTTGAGGAGGCGGGCCGCGTTGCGCACCGACGACAGCAGCTCGCGCTCCGTCCCCACGCTTACTCGCCCTTCCGCACCGCGGCCAGCAGCGCCCGCCGCACCTCGACCGGGGCGGGGTGGGGTTCGGACGCCAGCCGGGCGACCTTCTCGTCCCAGGGGACCAGCTCGCGGGCGAGCAGGGCCGACGCCCGCGCCAGACCGGCCCGGGCCGCCCCCTCGATCTCGTCGACGACCGCCTCCTGGCCGGGAAGCCGGTGCCGAATCGCGTCGAAGTCGCGGGCCTCGGCGCCGTGGGCGTTGGCCAACCCCGCCCCGGCGTGGCCGGCGTGATGCGGGCCGAGCTCGGCGCCGGGCTCGACGACGAGGTGGTAGACGTGGGTCGAGATGCCGAGGGTCCGCCGCACCCGCTCGGTGGCCGGCCCGGCCGACTCCTCGATCAGGCCGAGCGCGGGCAGCACCACCGGGTCGAAGAACCGCAGCGCCCAGCCCAGCGGAGCGAGCTCGTCGGTGAGCTCGACCTCCTGGCCCAGTGGAGGGCCGAGGCGATCGTGGGTGGCGATGACGTGGAGGTTGCGGGCGCCCGCGGCGACAACGGTGAAGGTCGCAGCGTCCAGGAGCGGCAGCCGGCCCTGCGCTCCCGATGGCAGCAGCCGCGCCTGCTCGAGGTAGGCGGCATGCACGGCCCGGACGTAGTCTCGCATCGCCAGGCGCATCGCCTCGGGCGCTCCGGTGGTGGCCTGGGGCACGCCCGCACCCTACCAGCCCCTGTTCCGCTATAAGGGAAATGATCCCGGTATGCGGAACATTTTCAGTCCGAGAGCGGGTTGGTCCAGCGGATCTCGGGGAACCGGGCGAAGTCGGTGTCGGCGGTCACCACCGCCAAGCCGTGCTCGAGCGCGAGCGCACAGAGCATGGCGTCGGGCACGAGGTCGGCCGTGATGGCGTGGGTCGCGGTCAGCTCGGCGAAGACGCCGGCGGTCCGTTCGGTGGCCGATGGGATCCAGGTCGGATCGGCGTCGAGCCAGGACTGGACATGGCCCCATGCGGTCGCGGCGTCGAGGGGGGTGGTGCTGACCCGCGGATGGGTGATGATGCGGACGAAGGCGCCGATGGTCTGCCAGGGCAAGCCGACGAGACGACCTCCGTTCAGCGCGGCTTCGAGCCACTCGGCCGCCCGCTCGTGGTGTGCACTCCTCCGGTCGACGGCGTACAGCAGGATGTTGGCGTCGAGCAGCACGGTCTCAGCCGTTGTCGAGCGCGTCGAGGACGGCCGCGACGTTGGTGACATCGACCCTCAGACCGACATCGGCCGAGCGGTGCTCGTAGCGGGGTCGCCGTCGAGGCTTGGCCATCCCCGCCCGGACGAGTTGGTTGACCGCCTCGCTCGCGCCGATACCTCGTTCACGCCGCAGACGCTCGACCTCGGCGGCAACGTCGTCATCTAACGAGATGGACGTGCCGAGTTTGCCGCGACCGAAGCCGAGCCCGGTCCCCGAGGGTCTGGCTACCCTTCGCACCCGTGCTCGCCAACGAGGGCCAGGGTCGCCCCGAGATCGGCCGGTTCGTCGACGCCGGCGGCATACGGACCAACGTCCTGGAGGCGGGGGAGGGCGCACCGGTGGTGCTGCTCCACGGCTCCGGACCGGGCGTGAGCGCCTCCGCCAACTGGCGGCTCACCATCCCCGCGCTCAGCGACGCTTCCACGTCGTGGCGCCCGACCCGGCCGGCTTCGGCTTCAGCGACAAGCCTTCCGGTCCGTACGGCATGCGGCTCTGGCTCGACCACCTGACGGCCTTCCTCGACGCCATGGGACTCGACCGGGTGTCCCTCGTCGGCAACAGCTTCGGGGGCGGCCTGGCGATCGCCTTCGCCGCCCGCCATCCCGACCGGGTCGGAGCGCTGGTGCTCATGGGCGCGGTCGGCGTCCCGTTCCCGATCACCGATGGCCTCGACCGGGTGTGGGGCTACACACCGTCGATCGACAACATGCGGGGGATCCTCGACGTCATGGCCCACGACCGCACGCTCGTCACCGACGAGCTGGCCGAGGTTCGCTACCGGGCCAGCACCGAGCCGGGCGTCCAGGAGGCCTACTCGGCCATGGTCCCGGCGGCCCGCCAACGGTGGGTCGATGCGCTGTCGACGCCCGAGGACGAGATCAAAGGCATCGGCCACGAGACCCTGATCGTCCACGGACGCGACGACCGGGTCATCCCGGTCCAGGCCAGCTATCGGCTGCACGAGCTGATCGACCGGTCGCAGCTCCACGTCTTCGGGCGGTGCGGCCACTGGACCCAGATCGAGAGGCACGCCGGGTTCGGCCAGCTCGTCGCGGCCTTCCTGCTCGGGCCCCCGATGCCGTTCCGCTATGAGGGAAAGAATCCCGGCATGCGGAACGCCGACGTTAGGGTGACCGGGTGGGCGTTCTGCGATTGAGCCACGTCGACATCACCGTGCCCGACGTCGATCTGGCCGCCGCCTACTACACCGACGTGCTGGGGATGCTCGAGGTCGAGCGGGTCGATGGTCGGGTGTTCTTCAAGTGTTGGGACGAGGACGACCATCACTCCCTCGCCATGCGGTACGCCCCGAGGGTGGGCATCGACCACTTCACGTTCAAGGTCGAGGCCGAGGACGACCTCGCCGACCTCGAGTCGAAGGTCGAGGCGTGGGGGATGAGAGTCCGACGTGTGGCGAGGGGTGAGGAGGTGGGCCAGGGGGAGTCGATCCGGTTCGACACGCCGTCTGGTCACAGCATGGAGCTGGTCCACGAGGTCGGGAAGGTGGGTGGCCTCCTGCCGACGGTCGATCCGCTCCCGTTCCCCGACGGCCTGCGGGGCATCGCCCCACCACGCATGGACCATGTGCTCGTCACCGCAGAGGAGGTGCCCGAGGCCACCCGCTTCTACGTGGACGTGCTCGGGTTCCGTCTCACCGAGCAGCTGCTCGACGGCGACGGCCAGCAGATCGGCGTGTGGCTCGAGCGCTCACATTCGCCGCACGACCTGGCCGTGGTCTCCGGGCCCAACGGCGGGCTGCACCACTTCGCCTTCTGGCTCGACAGCTGGGACCTGGTGCGCCAGGCGGCCGACGTGCTGGCCCACAACGCCATCTCGATCGACGTGGGGCCGACCCGGCACGGCATCACCCGCGGCAACACGATCTACTTCTTCGACCCGTTGGGCACCCGCAACGAGGTGTTCACCGGCGGCTACCGGCCCGACCCGGACTTCCCGACCATCACCTGGACCGAGGACAACATCGGGCGGGCCATCTTCTACTACGAGGGCGACCTCAACGAGCGGTTCATGAAGGTCCACACGTGAGTGAGCCGTGGGCATTCTCCGGCTGAGCCATGTCGAGATCCGGGTCCCCGACCTGGAGCTGGCGACCGCCTACTACACCGAGGTGGTCGGCCTCATCGAGACGGCACGCGATCCGGAGCGGGTCTTCCTCAAGTGCTGGGACGAGCACCAGCACCACTCGGTGATCCTGACCTACGCCCCCACGTACGGCCTCGAGCTCATGGGCTGGAAGCTGCAGGACCGCGCCGACCTCGACCACTACCAGGCTCGGCTGGAGGCGGCCGGCGTGCCGACCAAGCGGTTCGCCCCGCGCCAGGTCGCACCGGGGGCGGGCGAGACCGTGCGCTTCGAGGCGCCGTCCGGTCACGTCACCGAGCTGGTGTGGGGCATGGAGCAGGTCGGCAACCTCCTGCCGCTCACCAACCCGCCGCCCGAGCCGCAGGGGCTGTTCGGGATGCACCCGCCCCGCATCGACCACGTCTTCCTCATGGCCGAGGACGTCGACCGGGCCACCGACTTCTTCTCCGATGTCCTCGACTTCCGGCCCACCGAGCAGGTGATCGCCGACGACGGCCACCGGCTGGCGGTCTTCCTCGAGCGGACCCACACCGCCCACGACCTGGCCCTCATCACCGGCCCCAACGGCGGGTTCCACCACGTCGCCTTCTGGGTCGACGACTGGAACGAGCTGCGCCGATCGGCCGACCTGTGCGCCTACCACGGTGTCCGCATCGACGCCGGGCCCACCCGCCACGGCGCCACCCGCGGGTGGGGCCTGTACTTCTTCGACCCGGCCGGCAACCGCAACGAGGTGTACACCGGCGGCTACTGGGCCGACCCCGACCGGGAGCCGGTCACCTGGACCGAGGCCCAGATGGGGCGGGCGATCTTCTACTACGACGGGGTCGTGAACCAGCGCTTCCTGACGGTGCACTCGTGACCCAGCGGGACGACGACGTGCGGCTGCCCCACACCGAACGGCCGGACGCGCCGCACTACCTGGCGCGCTACCAGGAGCGCCGGGCCCGACAGCGAGAGCGCGAACGCCGGCCGCCGGGCGGCGACGACGGCGATGAGCACGCTGGCGACGACGACACTCCCCTGTACCTGCGGCGGTTCCGGGCCCGCCGGGAGTCCGAGCCGGTCACCGACCAGCGCCCGCCGCTGTGGGAGCGCCGCGACCTCGCGTTTCAGCAGGCGCTGACCGAGGACAGCCGCAACAAGGAGATCAGCGCCCCGGCGAGAGCCCGCCCCCGCATCGCCAACGAGATCTACCTCGTCCGTCACGGCGAGACCCAGGGGTACTCGACCGAGTCGGGGCTCACCCCGCAGGGCACCTGGCAGGCCCACACCTACGGCCACAACCTGGCCAAGCGGGTGGGCGACGCCGAGGAGGTCGTGGTCGTTTCGGCCGCCACCAACCGGGCCAGCCAGACCGCCGAGCACATCCATCGGGGCCTCGTCGACGGGCTCGCCATGTTCGAGAAGAACGTCAAGGTGCACGCCCCTCGGGCCATGGACGAGTTCAAGAACTTCGCCGTGGCCACTCCGTCGGGACTGCGCGACGTCACGGCCGCCTTTCGCGAGTACCACTCGATCCTCGAGAGCTTCGAACGCACGGCACTCGGTGACCGTCCGATGTGGTTGGTCGAGGTCGACCGCTTCTGGCGCACCCAGGTGGGCGGGGCCGACCCCATCGAGTACTGGCTCTCGATCCCGATGCTGCACTTCGAGCCGCCGGCGTTCTGCGTGCGTCGCTTCTGGGTCGGCCTCCGGCGGCTGGCGATCGAGCACCCGGGCGCCCGACTGGTCGTCGCCTCGCACTCGGGACCCGTACGGGCCTTCGCCATCGCCGCCTTCGGCTACGACCCGGGCGAGCCGTACAACGTCGAGCACGTACGGGTGAAGCTCATGGAGGGAAGCCGCGAGGCGCTCGTCTCGTACCGGAACCGCGTCCAGGAGGTCCACGTGCCCGAGATCGAGGCCCTCCCGACGTGGCGGCTCGACGAGCAGTGGCTGCCGGCGCAGGGGGAAGGGGACAGAACATGACCGAGCCCGGGCCGATCGTCTGGCTCGAGGACTACCGCCCTGAGGACCGGTGTCGGGTCGGAGGGAAGAACGCCTCGCTCGGCGAGATGATCGCCGCCGGGCTGCCCGTCCCCCCCGGCTTCGCCGTGACCACGGACGCGTACGACACGATGCGGCGCGATCCCGACGTCCGCGATGCCGTCGACCGGCTGCTCGACGCGGCCACCGACGACCCGACCGCGCTCGAGACCACGAGCCGAAGGGTGAGGGACCTGCTCGAGTCGGTGCCCGTCGCCGCCGAGGTCGACCAGGCCATCCGCCACGGCTACCTCACCCTCTGCGAACGGTGTGGAGTCGACGACGTCCCCGTGGCCGTGCGCTCGTCGGCCACGTGCGAGGACCTGCCCGAGGCGTCGTTCGCCGGCGAGCACGACACCTACCTCTGGGTCCGGGGCCAGGCCGCGGTGGTCGAGCACGTGCGCCGCTGCTGGTCGAGCCTGTTCACGGCGCGGGCGATCAGCTATCGGCGGCAGATGGGGTTCGCCGCCGAGCTCGTCTGCATGTCGGTCGGGGTGCAGAAGATGGTCGATCCCAGGGTCTCCGGGGTGGCCTTCACGCTCAACCCAACCGACGGCGACCGGTCCCAGATCGCGATCGACGCATCGTGGGGTCTCGGCGAGGCGGTCGTCGCCGGCGAGGTCACACCGGACTACTTCCTGGTCGACAAGGTGCTACACGCGATCGTCAAGCGCACCATCTCGCCCAAGGCGGTCGAGTACCGGGTCGTCGACGACGGCGTCGAGAAGCTCGAGGTGGAGGCGGAACGCCAATCGGTGCCGTGTCTCAGCGACGACGAGATCACGTCGGTCGCGCTGATGGCCCGCCGGGCCGAGCGCCACTACGGCTGCCCGCAGGACATCGAATGGGCGATCGACCGCCATCTGCCCGGCCCGGACAACGTGGTGCTGCTGCAGAGCCGTCCGGAGACGGTGTGGTCGCGGCAGCCTCGGACCGTGAGCCGGAACGAGGCCAGCTTCATGGACGGGATCGTGGCGACGCTGCTGGCGCCCACGCATGCCTCGGCCGCCCGGCCGACCTCGACGGTGGAGGAGGAGGCCCCGGCCTGACCCGAGAGGGCAGGCGGGGTACGAGGAAGGAGAACACGTTGGCGAAGGACCGATTTCCCAGCCCATTCGAGATCGACACCCCACCCGGGGGAGAGGGGTGGGAGGAGCTGTACACCTACTCGCTGCCGTTCAGCGACGACCGTCGCGAGTACGAGGAGTCGATGTTCTGGTTCCAGGACGGCGTCCACTGGCCAGACGTGCTGACGCCGTGGGACGCCACGTTCTACGAGTACGCCATCGCCTCATTGTCGCAGTACAACACCCGGCACTACCTGATCCCGCCGGCGATGGGCATCGACTACCGGGTGCTCAACGGCTACGCCTACCTCTCGCCGGTCGGCGTCGCCGACCCGGCCGAGATCGAGTCGCGGGTGCCCCACTTCATGGAGCGGGCCGGGTTCTACTTCCAGAACTGGGGCGACCTCTACGACCGGTGGGTGCCCAAGATCAAGGACCTGATCGCCGAGATGGAAGCGCTCGACTTCCAGCCCCTGCCCGAGATGGAGGAGCTCGAGGTGGTCACCGAGGGCCGGGGCACCGGCTCGGGCCTCGCCCTCCAGGAGCGGTACCGGGCCCTGCTCAACCTGGGGCTCAAGCTGTGGCAGTACCACTTCGAGTTCCTCAACCTGGGGTACGCCGCCTATCTCGACTACTTCGGGTTCTGCAAGGAGGCGTTCCCGAACATCCCCGACCTGGCCATCGCCAAGATGGTGGCCGGTGTCGAGGTCGACCTGTTCCGCCCCAACGAGGAGCTCAAGCGCCTGGCTCGGATGGCGGTCGACCTCGGCGTCGACGGCGTCATCGACGAGGGCGAGCCGGGCGCGGTCCTCGAGCGGTTGGCGACCACCGAACCGGGCCGGTCGTGGGTGGCGGCGTGGGACGAGGTCAGGGAGCCATGGTTCAACTTCTCGGCCGGGTCGGGCTTCTACCACTCTGACCAGGTCTGGAACGAGCACATCGAGATCCCCTTCGGGTTCCTCAGGAACTACATCGCCAAGGTGCGCGCCGGCGACGACATCAGGCGACCCGTCGACGAGATCAGGGCCGAGCGCGACCGGATCGTGGCCGAGTACCAAGAACTGCTCGCCTCGGACGAAGACCGCCAGGTCTTCGAGCAGAAGCTTGGACTGGCGAGCGTCGTCTTCCCCTACGTCGAGAACCACAACTTCTACGTCGAGCACTGGAGCCATTCGGTGCTGTGGCGCAAGATGCGAGACCTCGGGCGCGTCTTCGTGAAGGAGGGGTTCTTCGAGTCGGAGGACGACGTCTTCTACCTCAAGCGCGACGAGGTGAACGAGGCCATCTGGGACATGTACTCGGCCTGGGCCGTGGGGGCGCCGTCTCGGGGCCCCGTGTATTGGAAGCGCGAGCTGGGCCGGCGCAAGGAGATCCTCGACGTCCTCCGCCAGTGGCCGGCGCCCAAAGCGCTCGGCAGCCCGCCCGACGTCGTCACCGAGCCGTTCACCATCATGCTGTGGGGGATCACCAGCGAGTCGGTGGGCCGCTGGCTGGGGGCCGACGACGTCGGCGGCAACGGCGACCTCACCGGCTTCGCCGCCTCCCCTGGGGTGGTCGAGGGTCCGGCCCGGGTGATCTTCTCGGCCGAACAGATCCCCGAGCTGGAAGAGGGAGAGATCCTCGTGGCCTCGATCACGGCGCCGTCGTGGGCCCCGGTGTTCGGCAAGATCGGCGCGGCCGTCACCGACATCGGCGGGATGATGAGCCACGCCGCCATCGTGTGCCGCGAGTACGGGCTCCCGGCCGTGACCGGTACGGCCTACGGCACGCGCAACATCAAGACCGGGCAGCGGCTCCGCGTCGACGGGAGCAACGGCACGGTCACCATCCTCGACTAGAAAAGGGAACCACCATGCTGAGCCGGGAGCAGAACGAGGCTCTCACCCGGGTCGGCCCGGGTACGCCGATGGGCGAGCTCCTCCGGCGGTACTGGTACCCGGTCGCCTTCGTGCGCGACCTCGACGAGTGGCCGGTCAAGAAGGTCCGGCTGCTCGGCGAGGACTTCGCCCTATGGAGGACGCCCCAGGGCGGGTACGGCATCGTCCAGGAGAAGTGCCCCCACCGGAGCGCCTCGCTCGTCTACGGCGTGGTCGAAAACGACGGTCTCCGGTGCGGGTACCACGGCTGGATGTTCGACTTCTCGGGCCGGTGCGTCGACCAGCCGGCCGAGCCGGAGAAGTCGGCGTTCAAGGACAGGATCCGGGCGCAGTCCGGATCGGCCGAGGCCATGGGTGGCATGGTGTGGGCCTACATCGGGCCCGATCCGGTGCCCCAGCTCCCGCGGTACGACGTCTACGTGATGGACGGCGTGCGCGACCTCGGCCATGCCCTGCTCCCGTGCAGCTGGCTCCAGATCATGGAGAACGCGGTCGACCCCCACCACGTCGAATGGCTCCATGGCCGGTACTTCCAGTTCCTGGGCGAGCAGTCCGGCTTCGCCGCCCCGCCGTCGTTCCAAAATCGCCACGTCAAGGTCGGCTTCGACGTCTTCGACCACGGCATCATCAAGCGCAGGCTGCTGGAGGGCGAGAGCGAGGAGTCCGACGACTGGAAGGTCGGACATCCACTGGTGTTCCCGTTCTGCATGCGGGTCGGCGGCGGGGGCATCGACCAGATGCAGATCCGGGTGCCGATCGACGACACCACCACCTGGTTCATCCTCTACACGGTCCACCATCCGCCTGGCCTGGTCGAATATCCGGAGCAGGTGACGATCCCCGACTACGAGGTCGAGTGGCGCGACGCCAACGGGCGCCACATCGTCGACTACGTGGAGGGCCAGGACATCATGGCCTGGGTCACCCAGGGCGCGGTCGCCGACCGCACGGCCGAGCACATCGGCAAGTCCGACATCGGCCTGGTCATGCTGCGGCGGATGTTCCGCGAGAACGTGGCGAGGGTCGAGGCCGGCGAAGACCCGATCGCGGTCGTCCGCCGGGCCCACGACGAGATCGAGCTTCCCTGCGAGAAGGACAAGTTCGGCGCCGGGGCCGACTTCGCCCTGCAGTGGATCGACATGGGCTTCACCCGGTACAGCCCGCAGCTCGACGCCTTGCGCAAGCTCCACCTCGACGCCGCCCGGGCCCGGGGTGAGGAGGTCGGCGCGGCACCGTGATCGAGTCGACGCCCCGTCGACCCACCGGCGACCACTGGTGGGACGCCGACCGGCAACGCCACCTGGCCGACCTGCCGCGGTTCTGCCCCGGCTGCGGCGAAGCGCTCGACCCCGCCCGCGATCTCGCAGTCGAGTTCTGGGAGGCCGATCACCGGGCCTACCACATCTGGTGCCGGCGCTGCGGATGGGCGGGCGACATCGTCCGCGTCGACCGCATCGTCGGCCACGAGCCGGAGTAGACCGCCGACTCCCTGAGCAAGCCGCGTTCCGCTATCCGGGCCACCTTTCCGCTTACGGGAACGTCCGGTTTTGCCGTCTGGTCAGGACAGGGGGACGATGCCCCGACTGCCCCGTTTCGTGGTGGTACGACCTGACCCGGGACATGAAGTGGGAACTGTCCCACGTCGACGAGGCCGAGGCCTGGCCCGACCAGTTGCCGACCGCCCACGGCATCCCGAGGGAGGACCGGCTGAACTGGGACGAGCCCTACAAGGTCACCTACCGCGACTACGTGCACAACCAGGCCGGCAACGACGCAGGCGTCTACTCGGTGCGCTCGGTCGTTGGCCGTTCGAAGATGTTCGAACAGCTCGATGCCGGATGGAAGTCGGCGATCATCGCCCACTACGGGGGCATCGCCATCCCCGAATACCTGGCCGCCATCGGCGAGATGCGCATGGGCCGCTCAAGTGCTGGCTGATTGCGGACCCCGAACCGGACACGACCTGAAGTGAAATGAACGTGAGTCACCGAGCGCGTGGGCGCGGTGGAGAGATGTCCCCGCCTGGGCTTCTGCCTTACGGGGTGGGTTCAGGCGGCAGGCGCGAGGTGTGCGGTTTGCCGTCGGGGTTGATGGTGACCGTCCAGCCAAGCGAGCGGAGCTCGTTGGGTTTGCGGCGTGCGAGCCGGTCGGGTTCGAAGTAGTCGGCACCCAGGTCGGCCCAGTCGACGCCGTCGTGAAGGATGTGCCAACCGCCAACCAGGATGCTGTGTCCGACGGCCTTGCGGGCTCGCTTCTTGCCTCGCCGCCCGACAAGACG
>JBOGGX010000029.1:0-24212 GCA_050744245.1 Acidimicrobiales bacterium | reverse complement strand
TGTCGCGCCTATAGGCGCGACAACCACCCGAAGTTCGGTCAGGTCGGCGGTTCGTCGGCGGCGGCCAGGAGGTGGCGGTAGAGGTCGAGGGTGCCGCGGTCGAAGGCGACGAGGATCGCCCGCTCGACCCTGGTGTCGGCGGCGCGGAGCGTGTGGACCGCGATGGCCGCGGCGGCCGGTTTCGGGAACCCGTACACGCCGGTCGATATGGCGGGGAACGCGATCGATGTCGCGCCGAGCTCGTCGGCCAGGTCGAGTGACCGTCGATAGCACGAGGCCAACAGGTCGGCCTCGCCGTGTTCGCCGCCGCGCCACACCGGCCCGACGGTGTGGATGACCCACCGGGCCGGCAACCCGTACCCGCCGGTCGCCTTGGCGTCGCCCGTCGCGCAGCCATCGAGGGTGGCGCACTCGGCCGTGAGGTCGGGCCCCGCGGCCCGATGGATGGCGCCGTCGACCCCGCCGCCGCCGAGCAGCGAACCGTTGGCCGCGTTGACGATGGCGTCGACCTCGAGCCGGGTGATGTCGCCCTGCCGCGCCTCGATCTGCACCACGACATCCTCGCCGTTCCGGCTCGCTCTTGCGCTTTCCCGTCCGGAGGGTGAAGAATGACACCGTTGTAGTTACAAGGATGCGATCTCCCGAGGGTCTCGGGGTCGGTGCGGAGGGGGCCATTCGGGGTGTCGAGGAGGCCGACGACATGCGGATAACGATCCCCGCCGACCCCGTAGCCAAGAGTTGGCAGGACTACGCCAACTGTCTCGGAGTCGACCCCGATCTGTTCTTTCCCGAACGGGGTGCGTCAACCAAGGAGGCCAAGGCCGTGTGCCGGGGCTGCACCGTCCGCCAGGACTGCCTCGAGTACGCCCTGGCGAACGGCGAGAAGTTCGGCATCTGGGGTGGGTTGTCCGAGCGCGAGCGGCGCCGGCTGCGCCGCCAGCGCGCCCTGGCCCGCCGGCGGGCGTCGGGCACGGCCACCGCCTGAGCTGAGCCCAAGCCACCGCTAGAGCCAGAGCCGGAGGGCTTCAGGCCCGGTCGATCCGAGCCGCCAGGCGCGCCTCGATCGTCCGCTCGGGACCGAGGTCGAGCTCGGCCCAGCGGGCGGGCTCGATCCGGTGCAGCACGGCCTCCGCCATCAGCCCCACCAGCTCGGCGCGGGCGATCGCGACCCGCCCGGCGACCAGGTCGTACACGATGTCCGGCCCCACCCGCTCCGGGTCGAGCAGGTTCATCGAGACCTGCACGTGCTCGCCCACCTGGAGCCCGAGCGCTCTGACCGCCGGGCCCCGCACCGACCGGGCGACGGACCGGGCCCGGTCGAGGTCCGAGCCGTCGAGCCACAGGTTGTAGGCGACGAGCGGTGCCCTGGCGCCGACGGCACACGCCCCCGCGGTCGGGTGCGGCGCCGGCGGGCCGGTGTCGGGGTCGAGCCCGGTGAACGCCAGCCGCCTCACCTCGGGCAGCGATCGCTCCGGTCCGTACAGAAAACAGGGAACCTTCAGCCCGCCCCCCGCCCACGCCGCGAACCGGTCGCGGGCGGCGACCGCATCGGCCATCGTGGCCTCCGCCAACGGGACGAACGGGACCACGTCGACCACGCCGATCCGAGGGTGGGCTCCGGAGTGGACCCGCAGGTCAAGCAGGTCGACGGCCCGTTCGGTGACCGCCATCGGTGCCGCCTCGCCGACCATCGTGAGCACGGTGCGGTGGTGATCTCGGTCGCGGTGGAGGTCGAGCAGCGCATCTCCCGCGGCGGCAACCAGTTCGGCGATCACCTCGTTGCGGCGGCCCTCGCTCACGTTGACCACACACGCCAGCAGGTGACCGGCCCCGCCCGAGGGGTACGCTCGCCCCATGAACTTCGGAACCCCGGAGCTGCTCATCGTTCTCCTCATCATCCTCCTCGTTTTCGGCGGAACTCAGCTTCCGAAGCTGGCCCGGTCGCTCGGGCGGGCCCAGAAGGAGTTCAAGGACGGCCTCACGACCGAGACGACGGCCGATGACGAGGCGGTGGCCGACAAGAAGACGAACGAAGCCTCCTGATCCGACCTGGTCCCCGGACCAGTCGATGGGAGGAACCATTCCGCGCGACTGACCGTTGACGTGTCGAGCGTGACGTCCACCGGACATCTCCGCTCCGTACCGGCGGGCACTCCCACCTTGGAGCAGGTCGCCCGCGACCACGGGCGGTTCATCTACACGGTGGCGTACCGACTCGCAGGCAACCAAAGCGACGCGCAGGATCTTGTGCAGGAGGTGTGTTGGTGAGAGTTCAGCGGGGGCTGGCGAGCTACCGCCCCGGCTCGATGGAGGGGTGGCTCAGCCGGATCACCACCAACGCCTTTCTCGACGAGGTGCGGCGGCGGAAGCGCCGCCCGGCCGACCCGTTGCCGGACGAGATCGACCGGCTTCCGGTCGGCAACCCCGCCCCCGAAGGGGCCCTGGCCCGCGAGTCGTTGCCCGACTAAATCCAGGCCGCCCCGCGGCGGCTGCCGGACGACTATCGGGTCGCGGTCGTGCTGTGCGACGTCGTCGGCCTGAGCTCTCACGAGATCGCCGAGTCGGACGCCGTCCCCGTCGGGACCGTGCGCTGCCGCATCCTCCGGGGCCGCACCATGCTCCGCGAGGCGTTGACGTGAGCACCGGCTGGCCGACGCCGCCGGCGGGCGGGGGGTTCGACACCATCTCGACGAGGCCCTGTCGGCCTACCTCGACGGCGAGCTCGACCAGGTCGCGGCCCAGCAGGCCTACCAGCACCTCTCGACCTGCGCCGACTGCCGGAGCCGGCTCGACGCCATCAGCCAGGTCAGGTCCGTCGTCCGCAACGCGCCGCCGGTCGAGCCGCCGTCCGGGTTCATCGACCGGGTGGTGAAGCAGCGCCGGCGGCGCCCGTTCACGCCGGTCATCGCGGCCGTGGTCGGGCTGGCCACGGTCTGGGGTTGGTGGCGGCCGGGCCGCTTCGGGTCGAGCCGCCCGTCGATGACATTGCCGTGGCCCCAGGCCGGCTTCGACGGTGGCGCCGCCGCCGAGCGGGGCGACTTCGAGGCCAACGACATCCGGTTCGCGGCGGCCGACGACGAGGCGATCCCCGCTGACTTCCGGCCCCCCGACGAGGTGGCCGGGGCCGACTTCGACGCCGGGTTCGAGGCCACCAACCGCGACGGCTGGCTCGCGATGCACGACGACGACGGCGCCGCGATCGCGGTCTACCAGCAGCTGGGTGAGTACCGGGTCGGCAGCCTCCCCGGTGGTGGCGAGCCGTTCGAGATCGACGGCTCGCGCGCCTGGCGGTCGCCCGGCGTCGACGGCCGGAACGCCATCGTCGTGCAGCGGGGCGGGATGACCTCCACCCTCGTGGCCGAGGTCGACATCGCCGAGAACCTCCCCGAGCGGGACACCGCGGACACGTCATGGGGCGAGCGGCTGACCGACGCGGTGGACCGGTTCCTCGACGCCTTCTCGCTCGGCATCTGACTGCGGGCCCCACCTACCCACATCGCGAACTTCGGGTGGTTATCGCGCCTATAGGCGCGACAACCACCCCACATTCGGTCAGGGGGCGGTCAGGCGACGCTCAGGAGGCGGTGGCGGTGGCGGAGGCGGAGGCGGTGGCGGTGGGGCTGGCCGATGCGGCCGCGGCCTCGAGCCGGCGGCGCTTCAGGATGCGGCGCCGCTCGCGCTCGGAGGACCCGCCCCACACGCCGTGGTCGATCCTGTGTTCAAGTGCGTACTCGAGACAGGGTGCCTTGACCGGGCAGTCGGCGCAGATGCGCCTGGCCACCTCGACGCCTACGCCGTCGCTCGGGAAGAACCGAGCAGGCGGTTCGCTCCGACAGAGCCCCAGCCCCATCCATTCGGTTTCCATGCAATGCCCTCCGGCACGCCTCCGGCGTTCACCCTTCAGTACGAACGGCGAGGCGAAAGGGTTCCAGGTTACCGATGGGTAACCAGAGAATTGCAATCCGTGCGGCCAGGGTACGCTTGCCGTCCCTATGTCGACCGTCCCCGAGCAGGAGATCAGCGAGGCCCCGCGTGGTCATGTCCGGGTCGTCTACCTGGGCCCGGTGGCGCCGCACTGGGACGTGGTGTCCGATTTCGGCGATCGGCAGCTCATCGAGGAGTTCCGCGCCCGGGCCCTGGCCCGGCTCGAGCTCCTGCCCCCGCACGATCCCCAGTTCCGGAGGAACCGGGAGCGGGTGGCACGCGACGCCGAGCGCGAGAACCTGATCCTCGAGTGGGACCTCGGGTTCCCCGAGGACGAGGCGTCCTCGTAGACCTTTACGGCACCTGGACCATCATCTGGCCCGGGCTGCTGATCGAGATCACCCCGGCCCAGTTGCACATGCACTTCGAGCTGTCGTTCAGCGCCGGTTGACCCTTGACGAGCACCAGGGGCGAGCCGGGGGCCCACGGAGCGGTGGTCACCGGGACGCAGGGCTGGGGCGTGAGCACGCCCTGGGCGGCGGCGGTGGCCGACGCCACCTGGGGATTGGCCATGCTCATGCACATCCCGAACGGCGGGATGTTGACGTTCGGCTTGTGATCCATGATGTTGGCCACCGGCGTGCCGGACATGATGAGCTTCTCCGGCAGCACGCTCAGGGTGGCCGGAGCGGCCCCGAAGGTGCACGACATCACGGCGCCCTGGACGACGAGCATGCCCACGTCGTGAGCCTACGGATCCGGGTCGGCCCGGCCGGGGCGGGCGGGGTCAATCGATGGGGCACCACCCGCTGCCCATCAGGGCACCTCTCGGGTTGCGGACCTGCCCCTCGTGGCTCACACTTGCGCCGTGGACAACGAGGCTGAGACCCCTGGTCCCGACCGCTTCCTGAATCGTGAGCTGTCGTGGCTCGACTTCAACGCCAGGGTCCTGGCCCTGTCCGACAATCCGGCGGTGCCGGTGCTCGAGCGGGCCAAGTTCCTCGCCATCTTCAGCCAGAACCTCGACGAGTTCTTCCAGGTGCGGGTGGCCGGGCTCAAGGACCTGGTGGCCGCGGGCATCACCACGGCGAGCCCGGACGGGCGCACGCCGGCCCAGCAGCTGCTCGAGATCCACGACGCCGTCGAGCTGCTCACCAACCAGGCCGAGCGCATATTCCTGGACCGGTTGGCGCCGAGCCTGGCCGAGGTCGGCATCGTCTTCTCGAGCTGGGCCGATCTCGACGACGACGACGTCAAGCACCTCGACGAGGTGTTCGAGGATCGAATCTTCCCGGTCCTGACCCCGCTCGCCGTCGACCCGGGTCACCCGTTCCCGTACATCTCCCACCTCTCGCTCAGCCTCGCCATCCAGATGCGCGACCCGGCGACCGGGGAGGCCAAGTTCGCCCGGGTGAAGGTCCCGCCCCTGCTGCCCCGCTTCGTCGTGATGCCGGACGGCGAGCGGTTCGTGCCGCTCGAACAGGTCATCGCGGCCCATCTCGACCAGCTGTTCCCCGGCATGGAGGTCGAGACCACGGTGGCGTTCCGGGTCACCCGCAACGCCGACCTCACCCTCCAGGAGGAGGGCGAGGCCGACGACCTGCTCGAGGCGGTCGAGATGGAGCTGCGGCGCCGCCGGTTCCGCCGGTCGGTGCGGCTCGAGCTCGACGTCGACGCCCCCGACGAGGTGCGCGAGCTGCTGCAGCGCGAGCTCGAGGTGAGCGACGAGGACGTCTACCTGTCGAGCGCCCCGCTCGACCTCGGCGGGCTGTGGTCGGTGCACGCCCTCGACCGGCCCGAGCTCAAGGACCCGACCTTCACGCCCGTGACCCCGGCCGAGTTCGCCCCGATCGACGGTGACCGGATCAACGTGTTCGAGGTGCTGCGCCAGGGGGACCTCCTGCTCCACCACCCCTACGACTCGTTCACCGCCTCGGTCGAGGCGTTCATCCGCCAGGCGTCGACCGACCCCAAGGTGCTGGCCATCAAGCTGACGCTCTACCGCACGTCCGACACCAGCCCGATCGTCCACTCGCTGGTGCGGGCGGCCGAGCGGGGCAAGCAGGTGGCGGTGCTGGTCGAGGTCAAGGCGAGGGGCGACGAGCAGGCCAACATCGACTGGGCCCGCACCCTGGAGGAGGCGGGCGTCCACGTCGTCTACGGGCTCGTCGGCCTCAAGACCCACACCAAGACGGCGTTGGTCGTGCGGGAGGAGGCGGCCGGCATCCGCCGCTACTGCCACATCGGGACGGGCAACTACAACCCGACGACGGCCCGCATCTACGAGGACCTCGGTCTGCTCACCGTCGACCCGGAGCTGGGGGAGGACCTGACCCGGCTGTTCAACTACCTCACCGGCTATGCGCGCTCGTTCGAGTACAACCGGCTGGTGGTGGCGCCGCACGCGCTGCGCCCGGCGTTCACCGATCTGATCCGAACCGAGGCCGAGTACGGCGCCAGGGGTCGGATCATCATGAAGTTCAACTCGCTCGTCGACCCCGACATGATCGACGCCCTCTACGGCGCGTCGCAGGCCGGCGTCCAGATCGACCTGATCATCCGGGGCATCTGCTGCCTGCGGCCGGGGGTGCCCGGGTTGTCGGAGACGATCAGGGTGCGTTCGCTGGTGGGCCGCTACCTCGAGCACTCGCGCATCTACAACTTCGAGCACGGCGCCGGGTCGGGCACCGAACCCGTCTATCTCATCGGCTCGGCCGATCTCATGCCGAGGAACCTCGACCGCCGGGTCGAGGCCACCGTCCCCGTGCTGTCACCGGGCCTGCAGGAGCGGCTGGCCGAGATCCTCGAGGTCAGCCTGGCCGACACGGAGCTGGCCTCTACCCTCGACGCCGACGGCAACTGGCGCCGGGTCGGTCCCGACGAGGACAACCCGGTCGACGCTCAGCTCCGGCTGCAGGAGCTCGCCCTCCAGCGGACGCGCCGCGACCGCTAGTCCCCGAACATGGACGATCCGACCGACCGCAACCTGGAGCGCGAGGTCAAGCTGACCGTAGACGACGACTTCCTGGCGCCCGACCTGACGACGTCGTCCGACGGCCTGGTCGAGCGGTCGACACGGGAGGCGGTCCACGTCGACTCCTACTACGACACGCCGGAGCTGCGCCTGGTCCGCGCCGGCATCACCGTGCGCTCCAGGGAGGAGGACGGGCGGACGACGTGGACCGTCAAGTTGCCGACGCCCGACGCCGAGATCGCAGGTGGGTTGACCCGCCTCGAGGTCAACCTCGATGGGCGCGCCGGCGGGGTGCCGGCCGAGGCGGCCCGCATCGTGCGGGCCCGCGTGCGGGGCGGCTCGCTCCGGCTGGCGGCCCGGTTCCGAACCGTGCGCCGCACGACGGCGCTCGGCACCGGCGACCGCGCCCTGGCCCTGGTCGACGACGACCGGGTGACGGTCGTAGCCGGCATCGGCAAGGGCCAGCGGTTCCGTGAGCTCGAGGTCGAGCTGACCCCAGAAGCACCAGCCGAGCTGCTCGACGCGGTCGTCGACCGGCTCGTCGAGAACGGCGCCCGGCCGGGCGAGCAACGACCCAAGCTGGCCCGGGCCCTGGGCCCGGCCGCGGCCGAGCCGGCCGACCTCGAGCCGGTGGCGCTCGGCGACGATCCGACCATCGGCGAGCTCGTGCGGGCCGCCATCACCGAGCACGTCCGCCGCCTGGTCGACCACGATCCCGTGATCCGGCTCGACCTCGACCCGGAGGGGGTTCACCAGATGCGGGTGGCCACCCGCCGGCTGCGGGCCGACCTGCGGACCTTCCGGCCCGTCCTCAATCGCGAGTGGTCAGATCCGCAGCGCGACGAGCTGCGGTGGTTGGGTCGGGCGCTCGGCGCCGTGCGCGACGCCGACGTCATGCTGGCCAGCCTCCGCGGCCGCGCCGCCGAGTTGCCGGACGCCGATCGCGACGCGGCCGAGCGGCTCCTGGGCCGGCTCCGGGAGGAGAGGGCCACGGCGCTCGGGTCGCTGCAGCGGCTGCTCGACGGACGCCGCTACCGGTCGCTGCTCGACGCGTTGGTGGAGGCGGCGGCGGCGCCCAGGTTCGACCCTGACGCCGACATCGACGCGGCCGCCAAGCAAGCGGCGCCGAAGCTGGTGGCCAGGCCGTGGAAGAAGCTCCGCCGGGAGGTGCGCGACCTCGACGACGAGCCGGCCGACGAGAAGCTCCACCGGGTGCGGATCCGGGCCAAACGGGCCCGCTACGCCTCCGAGGCGGCGGCCGCGGCCATCGGGCGGAAGGCCGACAAGCTGGCGACCCGACTGTCCGACCTCCAGGACGTGCTGGGCGAGCTGCAGGATGCGGTCGTGGCCGAGGCCTGGCTGCGCGACGCGGCCGGTGGCTCGACGTCGGAGGAGGCGCTGGTGGCCGGGCTGCTGGTCGCCCGCGAGCAGGCCGAGGCGGACGACCGCCGGGCCTCGTGGGGGGACGTGTGGGCGCGGGCCAGCCGGAAGAAGCTCGCCTCGTGGCTGAAGCGCTAGCGGCGGAGGCCCCGGGACCCGTGGTCCGGGCCGCTGGCGGAGTGGTGTGGCGGCGCAGCGACGACGGCGACCGAGAGACGTTGCTCGTGCACCGGCCCAAGTACGACGACTGGACCTTCCCCAAGGGCAAGTGCGACGCCGGCGAGGACGACGAGACGTGCGCACTCCGCGAGGTCGAGGAGGAGACCGGACTCCACTGCCGGCTGGGCGTCGAGCTGCCATCGACCGCCTACATCGACCCGAAGGGTCGGCCCAAGCAGGTCAGGTACTGGTCGATGACCGTCCAAAATGGAGGGTTTGCGCCGAACCTTGAGGTCGACGAGGCGCGGTGGGTCCGGCTCGCCGAAGCTCCTGAGCACCTGAGCTATGAACGAGACCGTGAGGTGCTCGCGGCCCTGGCCGATCGGCTCTGACCGGGCCGGCGCCCGCCGCCGAATCTTCTCACCTCGTTTACCTGGCGTTCACCCAACGCGCTCCTGCCCGACACCCTGCGTCCCTAGCGTCGATCTCGACCAAGCGTTGCATGAACCCCATGGGGAGGAACCCGTGTACGACCAGCATCGCGGCAGACGACGCACCTGGGTGAGGCTCGCCGCCGGCTTGGCCGTCTTGGCCCTGATCGCCGCCGGCTGTGGAGATGATGACGATGATGACGGCGCGGCAGCCGAGGAGTCCGGAGGCGGCACCATCAACATCTCGGGGTCGTCCACCGTGCTACCCGTCACCCAGTTGGCGGCCGAGTTCTACGCGGACGCCGGCAACGAGGCCGTGATCAACGTCGACGGCCCTGGCACCGGCGACGGCTTCGTCCTGTTCTGCGACGGCGACACGGACGTCTCCGACGCGTCGAGGCCGATCTCAGAGGAGGAGATCGCGGCGTGCGAGGAGAACGGCATCGAGTTCGTCGAGCTCTACATCGCCATCGACGGCCTCTCGGTGATCACGAACCCGGCCAACGACGCCGTGGAGTGTCTCAGCTTCGCCGACCTCTACGCCCTCACCGGTCCGGAATCCCAAGGATTCACCACGTGGGGCGACGCCCAGGATCTGGCGACGGCGCTCGGCTCGACGACCGAGTTCCCGGCCGACGCCCCTCTCGACATCACCGCCCCCGGCGAGGAATCCGGGACCTACGACAGCTTCGTCGAGATCGTGCTCGGCGACCTGGCGGAGGAGCGCGGGCAGGAGGAGCAGGCTCGGCCCGACTACCAGTCCTCCGGCGATGACAACATCATCATCCAGGGCATCGAGGGGTCCGAGACCAGCCTCGGCTGGGTGGGCTTCGCCTACTTCGAGGAGTCGGCTGGCGCAACGAAGGCGCTCGCGGTGTCGTCGGAGCCCAGTGGCGACTGCGTCGAGCCCACCGTGGACACCATCGCCAGCGGCGAGTACCCGATCTCCCGGCCGTTGTTCATCTACGTCAACGCCGACAGCGCGGAGTCGAACGCGGCCCTGGCCCCGTTCATCGACTTCTATCTCTCCGGGGACGGCATCGCCGCCGTCGCCGAGGCCGGCTATGTGGAGATCCCGGACGAGGACCTGGAGGCGACGCGTGGGTCGTGGGAGGCCCGTACCACCGGCCCCCAGTACGCCTCCGAGTGACCGCGCACCCGCGCGGTGGGGCGTACTGTTGCGCCGGCCGCGACGGCCGGTGGCACGACGGAGGCTGACCGATGACGGACACGACGATCCGGACCGAGCCGGCATTGACCGTGGCCGACCTGCGCAGCCCCCCGCGCCAGGTGCGCAAGGAGGAGGCGATCCGCTGGCTCCTGCTCGGCGCGGCGTTCTTCTCCGTGGTGGTGAGCGTCCTCATCGTGTTCTCGCTGATCCGTGAGGCGTGGACCTTCATCAGCCAGGTCGAGTGGGCCAGCCTGTGGACCGACGGCTGGTTTCCCCGCCGCGGCATCTACGACATCAAGACGTTGGTCGTTGCGTCCCTGATCGTCACGATCGTCGGGCTGGCCATCGCCGTGCCCGTCGGCCTGGGGGGCGCCATCTACCTGTCCGAGTACGCCCGGCCAAAGGTCCGTCGGGTCCTCAAGCCGACCTTGGAGATTCTCGCCGGCATCCCCAGCGTCGTGGTCGGCTTCTTCGCCCTCACGTTCATCGCCCCGGAGATCATCCAGAACGTGTTCGAAGGGTCGCCGCAGCAGACGATGCTTGCGGCCGGCATCGGGGTGGGCGTCCTGATCATCCCGCTCATCGCCTCGATCTCCGAGGACGCCATGCGCTCGGTCCCGCAGACGCTGCGCGACGCCTCCTACGGCCTCGGCGCCAAGAAGGTGACCACCGTCGTCAAGGTTGTCCTGCCTGCGGCCGTCTCGGGGCTGGTGGCCGCATTCATCGTCGGCTTCTCCCGAGCCATCGGTGAGACGATGGTGGTGTTCATCGCCGCCGGCCGTACCGGAGGCTCGATCTTCCAGGTCCACCCCCTCGAGGGCGGCCTGACCATGACAGCCGGCATGGCCTCGATCGCGGCGGGCACCGACCGGGTGGTCGGAGAGGACCTGACGTTTCAGAGCCTGTTCTTCGTGGGGCTGCTCCTCTTCGCCGTCACCCTGACGCTCAACCTGGTCGCCGACCGGTTCGTCCGGCGGGTCCGCAGGCGGTACTGAGGAATCGGGATGGCAGTCACCACGCCGCTGTCCACCGGGGTCGCCGCCGATGTGGTTCGCGCGCAACTCCAAGGCAAACGGGTCGACGTCATTGGCCTCGTCTTCCGGGTGGCGATGTTCCTCTCCCTCAGCTTCGCCATCGTCGTCCTCGGGGTGCTGCTCATCGACATCTTCACCGGCGGGTGGGATGTCGTGGCGACGCGATTCGGTGATTTCATGTCGGGCACGCTGCGCTTCGCGGCATCGGAGTCTGGTATCGCCCAGGGCCTGCGGGGAACGGTCTGGATCGGCGTCTTCACGGTCATGCTGGCGTTCCCACTCGGCATCGCGGCCGCCATCTACCTCGAGGAGTATGCCCGCGACACCCGGTTCACCCGGTTCATCAACGTCAACATCCGCAACCTCGCCGGCGTCCCGTCGATCGTGTACGGCATCCTGGGGTTCGCCATCTTCGTGAAGACGTTCGGCGGCCTCACCGGGGGGCGCAGCGTGATCGCGGGCGGGGTCACGATGGCCATCCTGGTGCTCCCCATCGTCATCATCACCGCAGCCGAAGCCGTCAGGGCCGTGCCCACTGCCTTGCGCGAGGGGGGCTACGGGCTCGGCGCCACCCGCTGGGAGGTGGTGCGAACGCAGGTGCTGCCCTACGCAGCTCCTGGAATCCTCACCGGCACGGTGCTCTCCCTGGCCCGCGCCCTGGGCGAGGCGGCGCCGCTGATCCTGGTCGGTGCGGTCACCGGGAGGATCGGTTCCAATCCTGGGATCTTGGACGTGGGGGCGCTCCAGGAGCGCTTCACGGCTGTGCCGATCGTGATCACGTTCTGGGCCGGCCTCCCCCAACCCGACTTCCGTGCCCTCACCGCGGCCGCGATCATCGTCCTCCTGGCGGTCGTCCTGGTCGCCAACGCCGCCGCGATCCTGCTCCGCAACCGGTTCGAGAAGAAGCGGGGCACGGTGTGAGTGGGCGCAGCCATGCTGACGTCATCCACGGGCTCCGCGCCCGATATGTCCGACTGGAAGAGGTAGGCGTGTGACCACCGAAGCCAAGGATGTCGTCCTCGACCTGGCGTCTCGTGCCGGTGACCACGCCGACCGACCGCTCCTCGAGGACGGGGAGGCCGTGTTCGAGATGCGGGGCCTCAGCGTCTCGTACGGCGGCGTCACTGCGGTGCGCGACGTCGATCTTCTCATTCCCAAACACGAGATCACCGCCTTCATCGGGCCCTCTGGATGTGGCAAGACGACGGTATTGCGGTGCTTCAACCGCATGAACGATCTCATCGAGATCGCCAGAGTCGATGGCGTGGTGTCGTACCATGGGGTCGATCTCTACGATCGAAGGGTTGACGCGGTCGAGGTTCGGCGGCGGATCGGGATGGTGTTCCAGAAGCCCAATCCGTTCCCGAAGTCGATCTCTGCCAATGTGGCATACGGCCCGAGGCTGGCGGGTATCAAGGGCCGGCAGGAGCTGGCCGATCGGGTCGAGCGTTCACTCCAGCGAGCCGCCCTCTGGGACGAGGTGAAGGACCGCCTCGATGATTCCGCCCTCGGCCTGTCGGGCGGCCAACAGCAGCGGCTCTGCATCGCCCGGGCCCTGGCCTGTGAACCCGAGGTTATCCTGATGGACGAGCCCTGCTCGGCGCTCGACCCCATCGCCACCACCCGCATCGAGGACCTGCTGGCCGAGCTCGAGCAGGACTACACGATCGTGATCGTGACGCACAACATGCAGCAGGCGGCCCGGATCAGCGATCGCTGCGCCTTCTTCTCCACCGAGGTTCCCGACGATGGAACGCGTCCCTACGGCGTCCTCGTCGAGTACGACCGCACCGACACAATCTTCTCCAACCCGACCGATCAGCGCACCGAGAACTACGTCACCGGCCGGTTCGGCTGACCTCTATGGGCACGGCGAGCGAGTCCGTGGCGCCGGGCGGGCCCTACCGCCGGCAGTTCACGGCCGAGCTCGAACAGCTCCACCTCCAGGTCGAGGTCATGGCCGTCCGGGTCGACGAGGCCCTAGAACGGATGCGGGAGGTCCTGGCCAGCGGCGACACACGGGCCGCCGAACAGGCGCTGTGTGCCGACGACATCATCGACGAGATGAACGTGTCGCTCACCGAGCGCTGCTACGACCTGCTCCGCCGGGAGGCGCCGGTCGCCTCCGACCTCCGCTTCATCGTCTCGGTGCTGCGGGTGCTGTCCGATCTCGAGCGCATCGGCGACCTCGCCCTGCGCGTGGTCAAGCTCGCGCCGGAGCAGCCCGTCCTCGCCTCGAGCCCGGCCACCTTCGACATCATCCAGTCGATGGCCGACCGGGCGACCGACCGCTACCGGGTGGCCCTGCGGGCCTGGGCCTCGCTCGATCTCGGTCTGGCCACCGAGTTGGCGACCGGCCCCAGGTCGATGGACCTGTTCCAGGAGCGGCTCATGGCCGAACTGATGCGGCTCGAGGGTCCAGAGGCGGTGCGCATCGCGGTGCGCACGTTCACCATCGGCCAGGCCGTCGACCGGATCGCCGACCACGCCGCGGTCATCGGCGCCCGGCTGCGCTATCTCATCACCGGCGACCCCGACCACCTGGTGGCCGAGGTTCGCTGACCGGTGGCGGATCCGCGTGGGTTCGCGGTCTTCGAGGAATCCAGCCTTAGCGTTGATGGCGTGGTCGAGTTCAGTTCGGGGTCCGCGCTGCTCGTCGGCGTCGCCGGGCTGGTAGTCGTCGGCGTGGCCGTGGCCGCGGCGTTCTGGGCCGGACGGCGCCGAGCCCAAGGGCGGTCCGAGCCCGCCGGCGAAGGACCCGAGACGGCGTCGTCGCTCATCCGGCTGGCGCTCGACGGCGCGCCGCTGGGAGTGGTCGTCAGCGACGACTCCGGCGCGCAGGTCTTCGCCAACGTCGCCGCCCGCCGCTTCATCGAGGGCCGCCATGCGGAGACGATCGTCGAGTCCGCCGTCGCCGACCTGCTCGAGCGGGCCCGGGTCGAGGAGCGGGTCCGCGAGGTCCTCGACCTGTATGGCCCGCCTCGCTGGAACCTGGTGCTGACCGCCCGGCCCATCGAGCATGGCGCCGTCGTCGTGATCGAGGACGTCACCGAACGCCGCCGGCTCGAGGAGATCCGTCGAGACTTCGTGGCCAACATCACCCACGAGCTCAAGACACCCGTCGGCGCCCTCGGCGTGCTGGCCGAGACCCTCGAGGACGAGCGCGACCCCGAGGTGGTTCGGCGGCTCTCGGTCCGCATCCACCACGAGGCGTTCAGGGTCGGGCAGCTGATCGACGACCTGCTCGAGCTGTCGCGCATCGAGGCGGAGGAGCGCCTCTCGCACGAGCGGGTGCCGGTGGCGTCGATCGTGCACGAGGTGGTCGAACGGGTGTGGCCCACGGCCGAGCGAGCCCACATCGACGTCAAGCTGGTCGACGTCACCGACGACGCCGCCGTGGTCGGCGACCGGCGCCAGCTCGTGTCGGCGCTCGCCAACCTGGTCGACAACGCGGTCAAGTACTCCGACGCCGGCTCGCAGGTCGAGGTGCGCACCAAGGAGGTCGACGGCCAGGTCGAGATCGACGTCGAGGACCGGGGCATCGGCATCCCGTCCCGCGACCTCGACCGGATCTTCGAACGGTTCTACCGGGTCGACCGGGCCCGGGCCCGGGCCACCGGCGGCAGCGGCCTCGGGTTGTCGATCGTGCGCCACGTGGCCAACAACCACCAAGGCCGCGTGCGGGTGCGGTCGAGCGAGGGCGACGGCTCGACCTTCACCCTGGTTCTCCCGGCGGCGGGCAGATGACCGTGGTCGCGGGATCGTCGCACACCGTCCTGGTGGTCGAGGACGAGGAGTCGTTCGTCGAGGCGCTGAGCCTCGGACTCAGCCGCGAGGGCTTCCGGGTCGAGGTGGCCCGCGACGGCGCCGAGGCGCTGACCCAGTTCGACATCGTCGAGCCCGACCTGGTGCTGCTCGACGTGATGCTGCCCAGGGTCTCGGGCATCGACGTGTGCCGCGAGCTGCGCAAGCGATCGCGGGTCCCGATCATCATGGTGACGGCCAAGGGCGGCGAGATCGACACCGTCGTCGGGCTCGAGGTCGGTGCCGACGACTACGTGACCAAGCCCTACCGGCTCAGGGAGCTGGTGGCCCGGATGCGGGCCGTGCTCCGGCGGGCGCCGCGCGACCAGCCCGAGGCCTTCAACGGCGATCCGATCGAGGTCGGTGACGTGAGCCTCGATCCGGAGAGCCACGAGGTCAGGATCCGCGGGGCGAGGGTCAACCTGCCCCTGAAGGAGTTCGAGCTGCTGTCGTTGCTCCTCGACAACGCCGGCCGGGTGCTGACCCGCGACCTCCTGATCGACCGGGTGTGGGGCCCCGACTACGTCGGCGACACCAAGACCCTCGACGTCCACATCAAGCGGCTGCGCTCGAAGGTCGAGGACGACCCGTCCTCCCCCACCCGCATCGTCACCATCCGCGGCCTCGGCTACAAGTACGAGCTCCCCAAACCCTGACCCCAGCCCGAATGTGGGGTGGTTATCGCGCCGATGGGCGCGATAACCACCCGAAGAACGAGTAGAGGGTAGAGGGCGGCACCGGCGAGAATGGCGGTGGCGTGCAACCCCCCGACACCACCCGGCGTCAAGACGACGTGACCATCGTCCCCGTCGCCCTCGATCGGCGCGCCGACATCCGGGCCCGGCTGCGGCGGGTGCGCGCCGAGGTCCAGGCCGAGGCCGACACGTTCGACGCCGTGTACCGGCGCAACCGGGACCCGCTGCTGCGGCTGGCCCGCCTGCTCACCGGCTCGGAGGCGCTGGCCGAGGACGTGGTCCACGACGCCTTCCTCGGCCTGTCGCGCAACTGGGAGCGGGTCGAGAACCCGGGCGGCTATCTCCGCACCTCGGTCGTCAACCTGACCAGGACCGCGCACCGCCGGTCGACCCGGGACCGGGAGAAGCGGGAGCGGGCCGAGCGGGTCGGCCGTTACCAGGTGGTCACCAATCAACCGGAGCTCGACGAGACGTGGGACGTGTTGCGGCGCCTGCCCGACCGGCAGCGGGCGGCCATCGTCCTCCGGTTCTACGAGGATCTCCCCGAGGCCGAGATCGCCCGTCTCCTGCGCTGCCGGCCCGGCACCGTGAAGTCGCTGATCCATCGGGGCCTGGCCCGGGTGCGCGAGGTCATGTCGTGACGCCGCGCCACGCCCGAGCCACCGGCTACAACGAGGCGACCGTCAAGCGGGTGCGGCGCACGCTCGACGCGGTCGCGGCCTCGGTCGACCATGAGGCCGATGCGCGACCAGGACCTCTCGACCGGCCCCGGCTCGCCCCCGGCCCGAGCGGGCGGGCCCGCTGGTGGTTGGGCGCCAGCGCGGTGGGCGTGGCGGCGGCCGGACTGGTCGCGTTCGTCGTCGTCGCCGGCCGGACCGACGGAGGCGACGAGGTCGCCCCCGCCGACGAGCGGGGTGGGGCCGGCCGGGCGGCGCCGACGGTCGCCGGGCCGCCGAACACCGACGTCGTCCTCCCCGGATCGGTGCCCGAGGGCTTCTCGCTCAACGGCTTCCGGGTGCTCGATCCGCTCGAGGGCTCGATCGAGGTCGAGGCCTATGCCGACGGTGACGACACGGTCATCGCCTTCGTCACCGATGTTCCCGCGACCGCCGATCGGCTGGCCGAGCGGACCGAGCTGTGGGGCGACGAGATCGTCGTGAGCGGGCCGACGCAGGCCCGCAGCGACGGCTACCTCGGTTTCAGCCGCGAGCCGGGGGCCGCCCCACTCGCCAAGGATGTCGCCGACGCCCTGGCCCGGTTGGCGACCGGCGTTGCTGCCGACGAGGCGGCGCCCGACGGGTACGACCTGGCCGCGTCGCTCACGACCGTCGCGTTGCCCGAGGCCGGTCGGATGGTGGCGGTCGACTACCTCGGCGGGTCGTCGTCGGTCCGGCTGGCCACGTGGCAGGGGACGTTGGATGCCGAGCTCGCGCCGTACCTGTACCCGGAGGCCGAGGCGGTCGAGATCCGGGGCCACGACGGGTTCCGCGCCGACGACGGCCGGCTCCTCGTCTGGCAGGAGGACGACGGGCTCGTCGTGAGCGCACTCACGACCGGTCCCGATCCCGCCGCGGTCGACGGCTTCGTCGACGACCTCGAGGTCGTGTCGGAGGACGACTGGGTCACGCTCCGCGAGTCGGCGTCGATCCTCGACCGGGGCGAGATCGACACCCCGGCCCGCCCGGTCGACGACGGATCCGTTGGAGGCGTCGGGTACCGTTTGGAGGCGTTCGCTCGTGGGTCGCTGTCCGGCGGCGTGACCGGGTGCCTGCGCCTGTCGGTCGACGGTCCCGGGCCGCGACCCACGCCGACCGCATGCGACGACCTGGCGGCTCCGGTGACGGTCCCGGTGGCCGATCTCACCGTGGTGTGGAGCGAGACCGACGACGGGCCGATCCTCGAGGCGGTCGACGCCGAGGGCGAGGTCGTCGATCGGGTGACCCTCACCGCGCCGTAGCGCGGCAACAAACCGAACTTCGGGTGGTTAGCGCGCCGATAGGCGCGAGAACCACCCCACATTCGGGGGGCGGCCGGGGGGAGGGCCGTGGGGTCCGTACCATGCAGGCCGGTGACTGGTGCGGAAGGGTCGGGGTGGCGGCCGCTCGATGAACCGAAGGGTGACCGCCGCCGGCCGAGCGGCGACCCGGGCGCGGGCCGGCCGATCGGCTCCCGCTTCGCCCGCCTGGCCCGGGTCCATGCCCTGCTCGTCTGCTCGGACGCGCTGGTGGCGGTGGCGCTGGCCGGCTCGCTCTTCTTCTCGATCCCGACCGGCGAGGCCAGGGGGCGGGTCGCCCTCTACCTGCTGCTCACCATGGCCCCGTTCGCCATCGTCGCCCCGATCATCGGGCCGACCCTCGACCGGCTGCGCAGCGGCGCCCGCTGGATGGTCATCGCCACCGCCGCCGGTCGCATCGTCGTGTGCGCGTTCATGGTCGGCGACCTCGACCGGCTGCTGCTGTTCCCCGAGGCGTTCCTGTTCCTCGTCCTCTCCAAGACCTATCAGGTGGCCAAGAGCGCGCTCGTGCCGACGGTGGTGGCCACCGACCTCGAGCTGGTGCAGGCCAACTCGAGGCTCCAGCTCATCGCCGGGATCGCCGGGTTCGTGGTCGCGCTGCCCGGTCTCGCGCTCAACGCGTGGGTCGGGCCCGAGGCGACCCTGATCCTGGCCGCGGTGGTGTCGGCGGTGGCCGTGTTCGCCGGTACCCGTCTGCCCAAGGAGAGCGTCGAGACCGGGCCGGAGCCGCCGGCGGCCACGGCCGAGCTGCAGCGGGCGGGCATCGTGCTCGGCGGTTCGGCCATGGGCGTGCTCCGGGGGATCGTCGGGTTCCTCACGTTCCTCCTGGCGTTCGACCTGCGCGGTGGCGGCGAGGACGGCCCGATCCCCGTCGGCCTGGCCATCGGCCGGGCCGTGCGGGTGGCGGCCGGGTTCGACCCGGCGGGCACCGGAGCACCGGCCGGCGCGCCAACCTGGCATTTCGGCGTCGTGATCGGTCTGTCGGTGGTGGGTGGCCTGATCGGCGCCGTCTTCGCGCCGATCCTGCGCCGGGTGGCGACGGAGGAACGCATCCTCCAGGGGTCGCTGGTCGTCACCGCCATCGGCGCCCTGGTCGCCGCCGGACGGGGCGGGCTGCTCGGCCCGGCCATGTTGGCGCTGACCGTGGCCGGCGCATCGACCGCGGGCAAGCAGGCCTTCGACGCCATCGTCCAGCGGGACGCGCCGGACGCCCATCGGGGCAGTTCGTTCGCCCGGTTCGAGGCCCGGTTCCAGGTGATCTGGGTGATCGGCGGGTTCCTGCCCGTCATCGTGGCCATCCCGGCGCGGCTCGGGTTCCTGGTGGTGGCCGGGGTGGCCGGGTTCGGCCTGTTCACCTATCTCGCCGGTCTGCACGCGGCGGCCGCGGCCCAGGCCGCGGTGCCCCGTCAGCCCGGCCCGGGCGACTCCGGCGAGTCCGGCGAACCGGGCGCATCGGGCGAAGCGGGCAGATCGACGCGGGCCAGCCAGAGCCCGGGGGCGTCGACCTCGGCCGGTGTCGGCAGCTCCCGCTCCGACGTCCAGAGCCGCTCGAGCGCACCCCAGTCCTCGCGCTCGATGACCCCGTCGACGAACCGGGACCCCCGCTCGTAGGCGGCCTGGGTGAGCTCGAGCCCGAGCAGCCGCTCGACGAAGCGATCGGACGGGTCGGCCGTCACCCGGCGCCGGCGGAGCGCCTCGGTCAGCATCGGGTAGGACGAGATCAGTCGCGAGCCGACCCGGTCCATGACCTCGTCGACATAGCCCTCGACCACGGCCACGAGGGCGTGCAACGGCGGCAGCAGGGCGGCCTGCTCGTCGGACTGGAGCGCCCCGAGCAACACGTCCGGGTCGCCGAACGCGTCCTGGATGTCCTTCAACCCCGACGGCGACATCGGGTCGACGTCGAGCTCGTCGAGGCGGCGCTGCAGCGCCAGCGGATCGGGTTGGAAGGCGGCGGCGTAGCGGCGCATGAGGTCGTCGAGCCGCTGGCGCACATGCGGGACGCCGAGCACCGCGTGGTGGGCGATCTCGTGGACCGCCACCCACAGGAGCAGATCGTCGATCGGCAGCGACCACTCGTCGGCGAACTCGTGGACGTTCGGCGCCACCAACAGGAGCTCGTCGCTGGGAGGGCGGGGCACGGGCAGGTCGTACTGGCCGAGCGACCGTCTGGCCAGGTGCCCGATCATGCTGCCCGACGTCATCCCCACCATCACCGGCCCGATCAACCGCCGGATCTGGCCGAAGAAGGCGGCCATGGGGTCGCCCTCCGCCTGATCGGCCGGGTCGGGCTCGGCGTCGCGCATCCGGGCCGCGGCGTCGCCGGTGAGCGCGCCGGCGATCTTCTCGAGCAGCGGCCGGTAGGCGTCGGCCGAGCGCTGGACCCACTGGCTCCGGTTCACCGGCGCCATGGTGAGCGGCCGTCCCGCGACCGAGGTCGACAGACCGGTCTCGGCCGCAACCTGGAGGTCGGCCACCCGGGTCAACTGCTCGAGCTTCATCCGGTCCATCGGGTCGACGTTCGGCTCGGACTTGCCGTCGGTGGCGATCTGGACCGCGAGTTGCCGGGCCGCATCCCAGCTCATCGGGCCCTGGTTGAACAACCGGGCCAGGTCGCCGAAGAAGGGGAGACCCTTGAACGGGTTGGGGTCGCCCTGGTCGCCCGGCTCGTCGCCGGGGCCGGGTGGACCGGACGGGCTCACGCTGGCATGGTAGGCGAGTGCAGACCGTTGTCCTCACCGCCGGGGCCACGCCCCTCGGTCGCCGCGTGCTCGACCTGTTGGCCGTCGACGCCGGCGTCGAGCGCGTCGTCGAGATCACCGATGACCAGCTGCGGCCGCAGGCCGAGGTCGAGCTCAAGCGAGTCATGGAGGGGGCGACGAACCTGGTGCACCTGCACGACGACGCGCCCGCCACCCGGGCCGTGCTGGAGGCGGCCGGTGCGATCGGGGTCGGCCATGCCGTGGTCCTGTCGTCGACGACGGTGTACGGCGCCTGGTCGACCAACCCGGTGCCGCTGACCGAGGAGGCTCCGGTCCGCCCGAACCCCGAGCTGTCGCTCGCGGTCAAGGCGGCGGAGCGCGAGCGGTTGGCCGGCGAGTGGGTCGCCAACCACCCCGGCGCCTCGGTCGCCGTGCTCCGGGCCGCGGTGCCCGTGGCCGAGGACGACGACGGCTCGCTGGTGCGGGCCCTGCGCACCGCCGCCGGTCCGGTCGATGCCGGCGACGACGCGCCGGCTCAGTTCATCCATCTGGCCGACCTGGCCGCCGCGGTCGACCTGGCCCGGCGGCGGCGGCTCGACGGCCCGTTCAACGTCGCCCCGGACGGCTGGATCACCGGCGAGGCGCTGCGGGCCCTGGCCGGTGGGCCGCGGGTGCGGCTGCCCGACCGGTTCGCCAGCCGCCTCGCCGAGCTGCGGTGGCGGCTGCTGCTGGCGCCGGATCGGCCCGGCCTGACCGCGTACGCGCGGCACCCCTGGGTCGTGGCCAACGACCGCCTCCGGGCCGAGGGCTGGGTGCCGAGCCTCACCAACGAGGAGGCCTTTGTGGCGACGGCACCGGCGGCGCCGTGGGCCACGGTGAGTCCGCGCCGGCGCCAGGAGATCGCCCTGGGTGCCGCCGTGGTCGCCGTGGGGGCGGCGGTGGCCGGGGGGGTGGTGCTCGTCAGGTGGGTGGCGCGCCGCCGGGCGGACTGAGTCCGATCAGTCCCACTCGCCGAGTACGGCCATCACCCTGACCCGAGTGTCGCCGCGGAGCAGGTCGAGCACGAGCACGTCACCGGGTTCGCGCCGGGCGATGAGCGCCTGCAGGGCGGCCATCGAGTCGATCGCCTCCTGCTGGGCCGCGACGATGAGGTCGCCGGGCTCGACCCCGGCCGTGGCCGCCGGGCCGGGCTCGGCGACCCCGGTGACCAGCACCGCGCCCTCGGCGTCGGTGCCTTGGATGCCCAGCCAGGGCCGATCGGCAACTGGCCTGCGGGTGATCGTGGGTCCGAGCGTCCTGCCCTCGTTGACCGCCGGGGCGTCACCGACCAGCGTGCTCGCCGAGCCTGGATCGGACCCGGCCGACGCCTCCCCCCCCTTCGCCGCCTTGGGCCGCATCTCGCTGATGAGTCCGACGGCGATGACCGCGACGACGGTGCCCACCAGGGCCGAGGCGGTGAGCACGAACCACAGACCGGGCCGTCTGGGCCCGGCTCTGGCCACGCCGGGACCCGACGGTGCTGGCGAGCGCCGCTCGTCGAGCTCGGACGGGTGGCGCCATGGACGCTCCGCGGGCGGCGGCGGCGGCCCGGCGGGAACATCGTCGGCGTCGTCGTCCATCGGGATCCGACACTACCGACACCCCCGCGGCTGGTGAGCGCGCCCTACCATGGCCCGGTCATGCACGCACCCTCCGGCGACACCTGGGTCGGCCTCACCGACGAGCCGCTGCCGATCGCGACGGCCACCGACTGGGTGGTCCGACCCGACTGCGGCGCCCTGGTCGTGTTTGCGGGAACGGCCCGCGACCATGCCCCCGGCCGCCCGAACGTCACCCGGCTCGAGTACGAGGCCTACGAGGAGCAGGTCGTCCCGAGGTTGGCGTCGATCGCCGCCGAGGCGAGGTCCCGCTGGCCGACGATCGGGCGGATGGCGATCCTGCACCGGGTGGGCGAGGTCGCCATCGGCGAGGCCTCCGTGGTCGTCGCCGTCTCGTCGCCCCACCGTCCGGAGTCCTTCGACGCGGCCCGGTTCGCGATCGAGGCGGTCAAGGCCAGCGTGCCCATATGGAAGCGCGAGACGTGGGCGGGCGGTGACGACTGGGCGCTCGAGGGCCGCCGGCCGGTCGAGGCCAGCGAGGTGGGCGGGTGACCGCGCTCTGGTTCCTGCTCGGCGCCCTCGTGATCAGCGCCATCGGGTCGGCCGTGATCGTCCTGTACCACCGCAAGCCGACCACCGAGGACTGGAGCGTCGAGGAGTTCCGCCGGGAGATGCAGGCCCTCTCGCCCGAGGCCCAGCGAGGCCGGGCCCGCCCGGCGAACGGGACGCAGCGGCAACCCGAGAACCGAGGGCCGTAGCCCTGGCACGCGACCTGGCGATCGACCTGGGTACGGCGAACACGCTCGTCTACGAGCGGGGCCGGGGCATCGTCCTCAACGAGCCCACCGTCATCGCGCTCAACAGCCGCACCGGCGACGTGCTCGCCATGGGCCACGAGGCGTGGCAGATGATCGGCCGCACCCCCGGTTACATCGTGGCCGTGCGGCCCCTGCGGGGCGGTGCCATCACCGACTTCGACATCACCCAGCGGATGATCAGGCTGCTGATGCAGCGGGTGGGGGTGAACCGGTTCAACCGACCCCGCGTCGTCATCTGCGTCCCGTCGGCGATCACCGAGGTCGAGCGGCGGGCGGTCACCGATGCGGCTCGCGGCGCGGGTGCGGCCGAGGTCCAGCTGCTCGAGCAGCCGATGGCCGCGGCGATCGGCGCCGGGCTCCCGATCCACGAACCGGTCGGCAACATGGTCATCGACGTCGGCGGCGGCACCAGCGAGACGGCCCTGATCTCGCTCGGTGGCGTGGTCGTCCTCAAGGCGGTGCGGGTCGGCTCGTTCGACGTCGACTCGGCCATCCAGACCTACGTGCGCCGCGAGTACGGCATCGCGGTCGGCGAGCGCACGGCCGAGGAGATCAAGGTGGCCATCGGTTCGGCGTGGCCGATCGCCGACGAGTACAAGGCCGAGGTGCGCGGCCGCGACCTGATGAGCGGGCTGCCCAAGACGGTGATCCTGTCGCCCGAGGAGGTGCGCATCGCCATCCAGGAACCGGTGTCGGCGATCATCGACTCGGCCGTCGCCTGTCTCGGCCAGACACCGGCCGAGCTGGCTCAGGACCTCATCGAGCGGGGCATGCACCTGGTCGGCGGGGGCGGGATGCTGAGCGGGCTCGACCTCAGGATCTCGACCGAGACCGACATCCCGGTCAACCTGGTCGAGGCCCCGCTGGAGTGCGTCGTGCTCGGCGCCGGGCAGGTGATCGAGCACTACGACCGGCTCAAGGGCATGTTCATGGGCGTCCGCACCCGCCGCTGACCCGCCGCCCCCAGGGGCGGAATGTTCGGTGGATTGTTCCCACGAATGGGAAGGATCCACGGGAAGTCGGTGGGAACGTCAGCGCAGAAGGTCCTCGGCCGCCTGGCGGACCTGCCGGTCGCGATCGGTGCTGGCCCGTTCGAGGGCGGCATCGACCTCGGGACCGGCGAATGGGGCCAGGGCGATCACCGCCCGCCGGCGGACGGCCGGCTTGTCGGTGGTGGCGGCCAGGATGGCGGGCAACCCCCGGTCGTCGCCGATGGCCCCGAGAGCGGCGACGGCCGCCTCCCGGACGAGGGCATCGTCATGCCCGACCGCGAGCTGGCCCAGCCGCTCGACCGATCCCGGCAGGCACGGGTCGCATTCGCCCGCGGCCCAGGCCGCGGCCTCGAGCACGGCGGGGTCGGTGTCGTCGAGGAGCCGGAGGATCGGCGACCGCAGCTCCTCGGGCCCGGCGGCCGTGACCTCGGCCGCCCGGCGCCGCACGGCGGGGGACTCGTCGCCGCAGGCCGTCTCGACGTCGGCCAATGTGGCCGCGCCGGCCCGGAACAGGGC
>JBOGGX010000028.1:0-12625 GCA_050744245.1 Acidimicrobiales bacterium | reverse complement strand
GGCCGCGGACGCGGCGGCGATGGCCGCTGCGGCGGAGACGGCGCCCGCGGTGTCGGCGGCGATCGACACCGGTCCGGTGACCGCGGTTGGCGTCGAGGGGGCCGTCGGGGCGACCGGACGGGGTAGTGGGGCGGCCGGGTCGGGCCGGGCCGCCGGGGGACGGGTGTCGACCGCGGTGAGCGGCACCACCGTGCCGTCGCCCCTGACCTCGTCGTCGGGCGTGGCACCGTCGGCGTCGGACTCGGACTCGGGCTCGGACTCGGGCTCGGGCGTGGGCGCCGGGGCGATGGCGATCGACGAGCGGGCCAGCTCGGCCAGGTTGTGACCGAGCTGCCGACCGGTGTCGACCACCGCGCGACCGCCCTTGGTCGCTCCGACGGCTCGGCCGCCGGCGGCGGCCGAGGCGGTCAGCGCCTTCGCGGTGGCCGAGATCCGGCGCCGGTCGGAACCATGCGCCCGCGCGCGTCGTGATTCTGTCGCTACCGTGGCAGGCTTCCGCATCTCCGCCGTGACGGACAGGGTCACGACGGCGATCGCCAGCACCACCACCAGGCCGATGAGCAACACAACCACGCCGCCCCCGATCCTACCCAGTGACCCCTCTGCGGCCGGGATTCCCCCCGGCGCGTCACCGACGCCGCCGCGGCGTCGGCGCTGGCGCTCGTGGTGGCCGGTGGCGGCGACCATCCTCGTCGTCATCGGGGCGTTGATCGTGATCGGTGCCTCGATCACCGTGCCCTACTACGCCCTCACGCCCGGTTCGGCCCGCCCGACCGAGCCGCTGGTGAGCGTCGAGGGGGCGGAGATTTTCCCGTCCGACGGCGAGGTGCTGTTCACCACGGTCCACGTCGAGCATCTCAACCTCATCGACTACGCCCGCCACCGGCTCGGCCTCCTGCCCGACTCGTGGAGGGTCCTCACCGAGGAGGACTACCTCGGCCCCAACACCGAGGCCGAGAACGACCAGATCAACGCCAACCTGATGACCAACTCGAAAGACGTCGCGTCCTACGTCGCCCTGGAACACCTCGGCTACGACGTCACGATCACGGGCACGGGCGCGGTGGTGCTCCAGATCGTCGACGGAGCGCCCGCGTCCGGGAAGCTGGAGCTGGGCGACACGATCGTCGCCATCGACGGCGAGAAGATCGAGCTCACCGAGCAGGTGGCCCGGATCGTCGCCAGCCGCGCCCCCGGCGACAGCATCGTCCTCACGATCGAGCAGAGCGACGAATCGACCGGCGACGTCGAGGTGACGTTGGCCCCACGGGAGGACGATCCCGACGCCGGCTTCCTCGGCGTCGCGACCACGACGCGAGATCTCGCCTTCAACCTTCCGATCGACGTCGAGATCGACTCCGGCAATGTCGGTGGACCCTCGGCCGGTCTGGCGTTCACCCTCGCCATCCTCGACATCATGACCCCGGGCGACTTGAGCGGTGGCGAGGTGGTGGCGGTGACGGGGACGATGAACCCGGACGGCAGCGTCGGCGCGGTCGGCGGCGTGGCCCAGAAGGTGGTGGCGTCGGACGATGCCGGGGCCGAGGTCTTCCTGGCGCCGACGAGCGAGCTCGAGGAGGCCGCCGGTGCGGCGCCCGACGGCATCCGTGTCGAACCGGTCGACGACCTCGACGACGCGCTCGCCGTCCTGGCCGAGCTCGGCGGCAATGCCTTGGCGCTTCCCGCCCGCCCCACGTCCTGAGCCGGACGCACCGTCCGCCAACCGGCGCAGGCCCGGTCGTACCATCGAGGACCGATGGCCGCCGACTCCGTTCCCCTGACGACCCCTGATCGGCTGAGTCCAGAGTCGGTCGCGGGGACCACCTTCACCGCCTCGTTCCGGGGCTTCGACCAGGACGAGGTCCGCGCCTTCCTCAACCGGCTGGCCGAGCTGGTGCGGGCGGCCGAAACCCGCGAGGCCGAGCTGCGATCACAGCTCGAGGTCGCCGAGGCCAGGGCCGTGTCGGCGACGCCCCTTGACGAGGACCAGCTGGTGGCGGCGTTGGGCGAGGAGACGGCCAGGGTCCTGGTGACGGCCAGGCAGGCGGCGGTCGAGATCCGAGCCAAGGCCGAGGAGGGCGCCGCCACCCTGGTCCGCGACGCGCTGGACGAGGCCAACCGGCTCCGACACGAGGCCGACACCGTGCTGAACTCGCGCACCGGCGAGGCCGAGGCGGCGGCGGCCGCCATCCGCCGGGCGGCCGACGACGAGGCCACCAGGAAGCTGACCGACGCCGAGCAGCGGCTGGCGGAGGTGATCGCCGAGGTCGAGCAGATCCGGCTCGACGCGGGTGACGAGGCGGCCCGCATCCGGGCCGAGGCCGACACCGAGGCGGCCGAGATCCGCGACGAGGCCAGGGAGACGGGCCGGATCGAGATCGAGGAGGCCCGGCGACTGGGAAGGGAGTCGGTGGCCGAGGCCCAGGTGGTCAGGGAACGGGTGCTCGCCGACCTGGCCCGCAAGCGCAAGGCGGCTCGGGTCCACCTCGAGCAGCTCAGAGCCGGGCGCGACCGTCTGCTGAGCGCCTACGACGTCGTTCGCCGGACCCTGGCCGAGGCCACGGGCGAGCTCGAGGGGGTGCTGGTCGACGCCAGGCAGGCGGCGGGCGCCGCGGCCCGGTGGGTCGAGGAGCACGAGGCCGAGGACGCCGAGACCCTCGAGGCCGAGCTGGACGCGGGGCGAATGGCCGGGGTGCCGCTCCTGGCCGACCTCGACGTCGGCGCCGAGGGTGGCGAACCGGACGCCGAGGTCGACGCGGAGGCTGCGGCCGAGTCGGCCGACCTGGCCCCCGGCCCCGAGCCGATCCATCTCCCGCCCCGACGTGACCGTCGCGGGCTGTTCCGCCACCGGCGACCGTCGGTCGCCGACGAGCTGCCCGAGGGCGAGCTCCTCCCGGTCTCCCCGAACGATCCCATCGAGGAGGTGAGGGTCGTCAAGGAGCCGGCCGTGCCGGCCGACACCGACGACGACGCCACTCGTGAGCTCGACGTCCACGAGCTGTTCGAGCGGCTCAAGGCGGAGGCCGAGCCCGGTGCGGCGACCGAGGCCGATGCGGCCGCCGAGCCCGAGGCTGAGGCTGAGGCTGAGGCCGACACCGAGCCCGAGGCCGGGCAGGTCGACCCGACGCCCGAGACCCCGGTGGAGACGCCGGACGACGCCATGCTCGGACGACGCGACGAGATCGTCGACGGGATCGACCATCGCCTGGCCCGCAAGCTCAAGCGGGTGCTGGCCGACGAGCAGAACGAGGTGCTCGACACGCTGCGCCGCCTGGGCGGCGGCGAGGCCGACTTCGCCTCGCTGCTGCCCCCAGCCGAGGAGCACGCCGCCCAGTACACGACGGCGGCGACGGCCGACCTCTCGGAAGCGGCCGCCGCCGGTCGCACCTTCCTCGGCGGCAACGGCCAGGCGCCGCCGCCCGTCGACGACCTGGCCGCCGAACTGGCCAACTCCATCACCGAGCGCATCAGAGCCAAGGTCGCGTCCGTCGTCCACGACGCCGATGACGACGACGACGCGATCGCCGACGGCGTCCGGGCCTGTTACCGCGAGTGGAAGTCGAGGCACCTCGACGAGGCGACCAGACACGGCGTCGTGGCCGCGTTCACCCGCGGTGTCTACGAGGCGGTGCCGTCCGACGGCACGGTCCGCTGGCTGGGCGACGACGGCGGTCCCCCATGTCCCGACTGCGAGGACAACGCTCTGGCGGGCCCGCTCGGCCGGGGCCAGGCCTTCCCGACCGGCCATCCGCACCCGCCCGCGCATCCCGGTTGCCGCTGTCTGGTGGTGCCGGCCGACACCTGACCGGGCGATGCCGGTCGCCGACGACCGGCCGGTAGGCTCACCCTTCCATGCGTGCGGCGAGCGACATGCCCAAGCGCCCCCACCGGGCGCGGCTGCCGACCGGTCGAGGCCGCACCCTGATCATCGTCATCGTCGCCGGTCTGTTCGTGCTCATCGCCTCGTTGCGGGGCCTGGCCGGGTTCTACACCGACTACCTGTGGTTCGACTCGATCGACCAGACGAGCGTCTGGGCCGGGGTGCTCAGCGCCAAGGGCGTGCTCGCCCTGATCTTCACCGGCGCCTTCTTCCTGCTGATGTGGATCGACCTCCTCATCGCCGATCGGCTGGCGCCGACGTTCCGACCGGCGGGCCCGGAGGAGGAGCTGGTCGACCGCTACCGCGCGCTCGTCGGTTCGCACGCCGGCGCCGTGCGGGTCGGGGTGTCCGTGCTCTTCGCCCTCATCGCCGGGGCCGGAGTGTCGACCCAGTGGCAGTCGTGGCTGCTGTTCGTCAACGCCCAGCAGTTCGGCATCGACGACCCGCTGTTCGGGCGCGACGTCGGCTTCTACGTGTTCCAGCTGCCGTTCCTGCGGTTCATCTCCGACTGGCTGCTGTCGGCGCTCATCATCGTGTTCGTCGTCACCCTGGTGGCCCACTACCTCAACGGCGGCATCCGGCTGCAGTCGCCCCTGCAGCGGGTGACGCCCCAGGTCAAGGTGCACCTGTCGGTGCTGCTCGCCCTGCTCGCCCTGGTGAAGGCGGGCCAGTACTGGCTCCAGCAGTACGCGCTGACCACGTCGACCCGCGGGTTCGTGAACGGCGCCGGCTACACCGACGTGAACGTGCAGCTGCCGGCCATCCGGCTGCTCATGCTCATATCGCTCTTCGCCCTCGTGCTGCTCATCGTCAACATCTTCCGTCGAGGCTGGGTCCTCCCCGTCCTCGCCGTCGGCCTGTGGGGGCTCATCGCGGTGATCGGCGGCGCCGTCGTGCCCGCGCTGGTGCAGCGGTTCCGGGTCCAGCCGGCCCAGTCGTCACTCGAGGCGCCGTACATCGTCGACAACATCGCGGCCACCCGTGAGGCGCTGCGGTTGACGCCGGGCGACGCCGTCGAGCTGTCCAGCTTCCCTGCGTCGGGGAATCTCACCGACCAGGACCTGGTCGACAACGTCGACATCCTGCGCAACGTGCGGCTCTGGGATCCGACCCAACAGATCCTCGGCGACACCTACGGGGAGCTGCAGAACATCCGCAGCTACTTCGAGATCCGCGACGTCGACGCCGACCGGTACACGCTCGAAGGCCGCACGACCCAGGTCAACGTCTCGGTCCGCGAGCTCAACACGCCCGGGCTGAGCCGCGACAACGTCGCACCCACGTGGGAGAACCAGCACCTGGCCTACACCCACGGCTTCGGCGTGGTGATGTCGCCGGCCAACGCCAAGGACAGGGACGGGCGCCCGTTCTTCCTGGCCGCCGGCGTTCCCGTCCGGCTGCGCGGTGGGCTGGAGATCACCGAGCCCAGGGTCTACGTCGGCGAGGGTCTCACCGGCTATGTGGTCGTCAACACCGACCGCCCCGAGACCGACTACACCAACATCGACAGCAGCGCCAGCGGCACGGGCGACGAAACCGACGGTGACCTGGCGGTGGCGCCTGAACAGGCGGCGAGCAACGGGTACGCCGGCAACGACGGCGTGAGGATCGGGTCGTTCCTGCGCCGGGCCGCCTTCGCCCTGCGCTTCGGCGACGTCAACCTGGTCGTCTCGGGCAACCTCAACGACGATTCGCGCCTGCTGATGCGGCGCGACCTCGGTGAGCGGGTGCGGGCCCTGGCACCGTTCCTCAGCTTCGATCGTGACCCCTACCCGGTAATCATCGACGGGCGGATCGTGTGGGTGATGGACGCCTTCACGACGACCGACCGATATCCGTACGCCGAGCAGGTCAATCGGGATGGCCTCACCGGCTCCGATCTCGATCGCCGGTTCAACTATGTGCGCAACTCGGTCAAGGTCACGGTCGATGCCTACGACGGCGACGTCAACTTCTACGTGGTCGACGAGACCGATCCGTTGGCCAGGGCCTGGGCCGAAGCGTTCCCCGACCTGTTCTCCGACGAGGAAGCATCGGAGGAGCTGCAGGCCCACTTCCGCTACCCGGAGGACCTCTTCACCGTCCAGACCAACATGTGGGGTCGGTACCACCAGTCCGACTCCCGGCAGTTCTTCGAGGACGTCGACCGCTGGTCTCCGGCCCAGGACCCAGGGCGGGGCGTGGCCACCGCCACCACCGCCGAGACCCAGGTGACGGCGGCGGTGGCGGCTGAGGAGCCCTCGCGCTTCGAGCCCTACTACCTGCTCACCCGCCTGCCCGGCGACGACACCGAGTCCTTCGTGATGCTCCGGCCCTACGAGCCAGAAGGCGACCGGCCGGTGCTGATCTCATTCATCGTGGCCCGCAGCGACCCAGGTGAGGACTACGGCCGGCTCACGTCGTTCAGCATCGAGGCCGAGAACGAGGACCTCCTGCCGTCGTCGCCGATCAACGTCGGGCGCACGATGGGCAACGACCCGGCGGTGTCCCAGCAGGTGACCCTGCTCGGCCAGCAGGGTTCGCGGGTGCGGTTCGGCAACATGCTGCTGGTGCCGATCGAGGAGTCGATGCTGTTCGTACGTCCGCTCTACGTCGAGGCCCAGGACGGCTTCCCGCTGCTGCGGCGGGTCATCGTCTTCCTCAACGGCGACGTCGCCATCGGCGGCACGCTGCGTGAGGCGCTCGAACAGCTCCCGCAGTTCACCACCGTGCCCGACACGGGCGAGCTCCCGGCGGGCGGCGCGACCGAGCCCGAGGTGCCCCCGGCCGAGGGCGGCGAGGAAGGCGAAGAGGCGGAGGGTGGCGAGACGACCACCACCGAGCCCGGTGATGTCGACAATCAGGTCGCCTCGCTGCTGGCCCAGGCCTCGGCCCTGTTCGACGAGGCCGACGCCGCCCTCCGCGACGGCGATCTGGCGCTTTACCAGCAGAAGGTCGACGAGGCCCAGGCCGCCGTCGATCAGGCGCAGGCGCTGCTCGGTCTCGAGCCAGCACCCGACACCACCACCACGACCACCGTCAGCGCCTGAGCGGCCGGGCCCCTCGCACGGGAGAGGTCTGCCCGGGGGTTGGAAGGCCGGAGGCCGGGGGCTACAGTTGCTCGTCCACTCGACGCGGGGTGGAGCAGTCTGGTAGCTCGTCGGGCTCATAACCCGAAGGTCGTAGGTTCAAATCCTACCCCCGCCACCAACGAACATGCAGGTCAGAGGCCCTTTCCGGGAACGGGGAGGGCCTCTTTCGCGCTCGGAATCGGGCCGTGTCTAACGGAATGTCTAACGAGTGGCTTGCGGTGCCGGTTCTCCACGGACGAGGCCCGATCTCCTTGGCCACGGAGGGTGGGCCTCGATGCGGCTCTGGATATTCCACGCGGCGCCCTCACGACGGAAGTTGGCGTCCGCCAGCGCGGCCTGCTCCCGCCGCCCGATCGGAAAGAACGCAACGGGTCCTCGCACGGTGCTCGCATCGGGGCTTGCACGGTGCTTGGAGGCTCTCGTCATAGGTGCCGCCGGCCCGGCAACTCGCCCCGCCCTGGCTCGGTCATTCGGGCGAGGGGATCGCGGTGAGCGATGGCATCCTTTCCCCCATGACGATCCAGGCGGCCCCGGCACGACGGGCGGCGACGGCAACCCAGCAAGACACGATCCTCGCGCTGCTCGAGCGTTCCAAGCGGCGCGAGTTGCCGATCCGTAAGACGTTCCTTCAGCAGGGTCGCGGCCGAGTGCGCACTCCAGGCCCGCTCGCCTCACTCGTCCGCAACCACGACGAGCGGGCTCTCGACCTGTACCTGCTGGTCCACGCCGTGTGCAGCGGCGAGGGCTTCGACGTCACCATGCCCGCCGGTGTCTGGGCGCGGTCGATTGGCCTGGCCAACACCAGCTCGGGCCGCTCCACCATCTCGAAGGCATTCCGCCGCCTCGACGAGCTCGGCCTGATCGAGCGGGCACGTGACGGCAGCCGAGCGAAGGCCACGTTGCTCGACGAGGGTGGCCACGGCGGTGCGTATGACCACCCCGGGCCGGCCAAGCAGCCGTACCTGAAGGTGCCGTACCCCTATTGGGAGGACGGCTGGCACCTCAAGCTCGACCTGCGGGCCAAGGCCGTGCTGCTGATCGCTCTCAGTCTCGACGATGGCTTCGTCCTGCCGATCGAACGAGCGCCGGACTGGTACGGCATCTCCGCGGACACCACGAACCGTGGCCTCCTCGAACTCCGGGACGCTGGCCTACTCGACCTCCAGCTCACCACCAAGACCGCCCCCCTCGCGCCCGAGGGCATCGCACAGGAGTACCACTACACGCTCCAGGCGCCTTTCGGGCCGATGCGCCAGCCCATCGCGACAGTCACGAAGCTGAAGCAAAAGAAGGTCGCGAGTTCGTGACGCCCGGCGAGACCCCACCTGACGACCCGACGCGGCAGCGTCTCGAGGGTCTCATTCTCGAGGGGCAGAACCTACGCGGACTCAGCAGCGGGCCCCAGCCCGCGGCGCGGGAGGCGTTCCGCAAGAACTACCTCGGCTGGCACGACCAGATCACCCGCGCCCTCGACGCCGCCGGCCAGAGCCCCGCCGAGATCGACCAGTTCCGCAATACCGCCTGGCAGCTCGTCGCCACTGCCCAGATCAGCGACGACGAGCTCGTCCGCTGCGTCCTCGGCGACATCGACTTCAAGGTCGGCCGCCTCGACGCGCTTGCTCACCCACCGAGTAGCCGACCCGATCGTGCCATCCCCGACCCCACCACCGTTGGCGTCGCGATCTATGACGCCAACTGCTTGTTCGCCAAGCACACCCGCTACCTGCTTCTCGGACTCGCCGTCCACGGCGTGGTCCAAGCCCGGTGGAGCTCCAGACTCCTTGAGGAGACCGCGGCCAACCTCGCCGGCAAGCTTCGAGGTGACTCGCTCGAAGACCTCGGACGGTGGATCAAGACCGAGATCGACCTCGTTCGCGACGGCCTCGTCACCGGCTACGAGCACTGGATCCCAGGGCTGGCGCTCCCCGATACCGGCGACAATCACGTACTCGCGGCCGCCATCGAGTCGGGCGCCACCACGATTGTCACCGGCAACCTCCGGCACTTCCCGGCCAACATCCTCGAGCCCTATGGCATCGTCGCGAAGGATCCGGACGAGTTCCTGCTCGAGTGCATCGACGCCAACCCGGTGCTGGCCGCACGACTTGTCACCGACGCGCCCGACCCTGATCGACTCCTCAACAATCTCGACCAGGCGGTTCCCAATACTGCGCGCCGCCTGCGCGCCCTCGTCAGCTGAGCGAAGCTGCCGCGGCCTCCCGAAGCCCGTCGACGCGGCGGCGATTGTCCTCGCGCATGTACGCGAGCGCATCGCGAAGCTGCACCCGGCGGCGGTTACCCACCCGGCGATACGGCAGTCTGCCGTCGTCGAGCAATCGAACGGTGTACTGGCGGGACACACCGAGCAGGCTCGCGACCTCGCCGGTCGACAGCTCCTTCGCCATCGGAACGACACTGGGCTCCCGCCCGTCGCCGAGCGCCTCGAGGACCTCGACCAGGGACACCAGCGCAGCCCTCGGCAACCTCACCGTGCGTTCACCGTCCGGGCCGACGAGAACCGCCTTCAAGTCGTCGTCGGCACCGGACTGGTCAAGTAGTCCTTGCACATCGGCGGCCGCGGTCCTCGCGGTTCGAGCCCGGTCGATCGCCCGTCGCTCTTCTGAGATGCTCATGTCGACCTACTTCCGTCGGCGGCGTCGAACTGCCCGTAGTGCCGCTGCGGCGACAACAGCGCATCGCCCGCACACCATTCTGACGGAGGTTGCGGATAAACGCAACCTCTGTTGAGCGGTAACCGTCGGTCCGGTCCGGAGCACCGGCGGAACTTACGGGGCCGACGTCTCGATCATCGGCGATCATCGGTGGCGTGACCGATCGATCCTCTGGACCGTGGGTCCATTGTCCAGATGACACCGGCGACCTCTTGGACGAACTGAGCGCGCACGTCACCGCGCTCACGATGGCGTGGGCTGCGACGGCTCGACGACTCGGTTCGGCTGCCGGGCCAACCGCTCCGGCGAGCTACGACGACCGCGCCCTGCTCGTTTCGCATCCGGGCGCGCCCGCCGGGATCGTCCAGGCTGCTGGTCAGAGCGGAGCCCAATACGTCGACGCCATCGGACAGCACGTTCAGGCGATCGGTGTGTTGCTCGATGCCCGTCAGGTGACCTTGTCGATGTGGCCGATCGTTCGCGCCGAGCTGGAGATCGCAGGCCGAGTCGCATGGCTTCTCGAGCCGAACACCGAGACGACAACGGTGTCGGCTCCACAGCGCGTGGCCCCGCTTCATGATGGAGGGGCTCGCGTCGGCGTGCCGGGGCCGCTTTACGGCGAAGCGAATGCGCCGCAAGGGCCAGCGTGAGCGAGAGTTCAAGCGGGCGCGCGACCGCATTCGTGACGACGTGGTTCAGCTCTTCCCGACTGCGCAGACGGAGTGGAAACAGCCGGGCCAGGAACAGGAGTGGCTCGTGGAAGGCGAGTCCTACCTCGCGTTGGGCGCTGGCGCTGAGCTGTTCTGCCGACGGTGGTTTGGCGACGCCCGCGGGCTCTACGACACCCTGTCGGACTTCTCGCACCCGTCTGTGCTTGCGCTGTCGGAGCAGACGAAGCGGGTCGACCTCGACGACCACACCGAGATCCTCTACCTCGTCGCGCCAGCCGTGCTCGCGTGGCAAACGCAGTTGGCTTGTCTCATCCTGTACCGGTCAGCCCACCTCGTCGCCGGCTACTTCGGCCTGAGCATCGACGATCTCGAGGCGTGGGCTGATGGCTGCTCCGCGCAGTTCCCGCACTGGTTCAACACCGACCTCGAGAGTGCCGACGACTCGTAGCCCGGCGAGGTGCGCGCGTTCCTTTGGCGTCCCCGATGCGCGCAGGGCGGTTGTCAGGGCCTTGCCCACGTATCCCAGCGGAGTCGCCAACCTGAGTCGTCGCGGGGTTGGCCGTCCGGGATGCCGAGCGGCATCGATCGGATCGTCTCCAGGGCCATGGCAGCGCGGACGGCTTCGGTGGCCTCGTCGCAGGTGACGAGCAGGAAGTCGCTGTGGACGTACGTCTTGCCGGCGTAGCCGAGTCGGCGTCGTAGCTCGCGGCGGGTGGCGGCGCGGAGCGCCTTGAGTTGATCGCCGGGGACGCCGAGGACCTCGGCGGACCCGTGCTCCTCGACGGCTTGTGCGATCAGGACGGCGAGGAGGCCGATCCGGTCGTCGGGCGCCGGGTCGGGGAAGCAGCGGTCGAGGCTGGTGAGGCATCGCCGGCAGGTCGGAGCGAGCGCCTGTTCTTGCGAGGCATAGAGCGGTCCTCCGTCGCCGGCGGCCATGCCTTGCCATTCGATGCCGCACAGCGTTCGAGGGTTCCAACAGGGGTCGAGCAGCAGAGCTGGCGCGTAGTTGGTGATCGACTCGATGTAGCCGCGCTTCGCGGGGTCAAGCCACGCAGCCGGCACCGCCGGCCGAGCGTCGGCTGACCCGGTCGCGCTCGGGACGAGGTGCACGGCATGGCCGCCAGCCTCACCAAGTAGGAGTGGCTGTCCGTTTATCACGATCGAGTTCACGTCGGAGTGGCCCGGGCTCACGTTGGCAACGCTACGTGCAGCGCCCGGTCGTGGAGTCGGACGACAGTCAGCTGTCGCCGAACACCAGGTTGGCGAAGATGTGGGCGGCGTCGGCCTGCATGCCAGGAAGGATGTGCTGGTACACGCTCATCGTGAACGCGACGTTCGCGTGACCGAGGCGTTCGCTCACCACCTTCGCCGGCACCCCGGCCTTCAGGAGGATGGTGGCGTGCGTATGGCGCAGGTCATGGGGCCTGATGCGGGGGACGTTCGACGCGGCCACGAGCCGGTCGAAGTGCTGGCTGTAGGAGTCCGGGTGGATCGGTGTGCCGTCGGGCTTGGCGAACACCAACGAGTCGTCGCGCGGCCTCACGCCGAGTGCGACGCGTTCGGCGATCTGGTCGCGCTTCCATGCCTTGAGCACCGCGACAGTCCGAGGGTCGAGGTCAACGGTGCGTCGTGACATCGGGGTCTTCACGTCGGCGATCACGATCTTGTACGCGACGTTGAGCACGGCCTGGCGGACAGAGAGACGCTTGTCGTGGAGATCGATGTCCTCCCATCGGATGCCGAGGATCTCGCCACGGCGCATCCCGGTGTTCGCGGCGAGGTAGATCGCCGGATACAGGGGGTGGTCGATGATGCCCTCGAGGAACTCGCGGAGCTGCGCGGCGGTCCACACCCTCATCGGGGGCTTCGGTGCCGACGAGAGCTTGGGCGGGTCGGCGAGGTCGGCGACGTTGCGCTGCACGCTTCCTTTGCGGTGTGCGTCCGCGAGCGCCTTGCGCAGGATCCCGTGGATGTAGCGGACGGTCTTGACCGACAATCCGGCTCGGTCGCCGTTGAGCCGGCCCTCGACGAGCAGCCGTGCGTAGAACTCGTCGAGGTCTTCGGGCGTGAGTCGCTGCAACGCGATGGCGCCGATGCCGGGTACGACGTGGTTGACGACGTTGGCCTGGTACGAGTTGAACGTGGAGCGTCGCAGCTGGGCGCGCTTTGTCGGTAGCCATCGTTCGGTGAGGTAGTCGCCGAGGGTGATCCGGTCGGGGGCCCGGTAGTCGCCGTCGTGCTGGCGCTTGACCAGGTCGGCGAGAACCTTCTCGGCTTCGCGGCGTGTCTCCCCGCCCGGGTACCAGCGATGTCGACCCTTACCGGTGGCCG
>JBOGGX010000027.1:0-54725 GCA_050744245.1 Acidimicrobiales bacterium | reverse complement strand
CCAGCTCGGCCGGGAGCCCCCGGCACTCCGGCGGAAGAACCGTCTCCCACAGCGTGGTCGGTCTATCGTTCACGGTACGCAGCATGATGGCCTCAATCCCTTCTCACACAAGGGTTTGAGGCCATCGTCGCGTCATCCGACCCGAAACGCGAGCACCCTCGCGATGCATCGCCGCAGGTCACAGGCCATTTTCGAATCGACTATTTCAGGTCGAAGTAACTAAGGCGGGCGACGATTCCGGCGCCGTCGATGTCCGTCCAATCGACTGTGGCCTCGCTTGGCAACGGATCGCCGAGAGTGAACGGCTCCGTCATGGTCGCGAGCACGTGGAAATACGCGCGACGTAGGTCCTTGCCTTCCGCGGCGGTGAGCCAGAACGTTCCGCTCACCGTCTCGTCGCCAGCACCGACCACCAGGCACGAGAGCTCCTCCGCGACCGCAGTGACGAGGTCGCCGTCGGCACTCAACACCATCGCCGGATCGAGCACGTACGTAGTGCCGTTGACCGATGCAACGTGGAACACATCCTCGCCCGCGGGCAGATCTAACCACTGCGCTGGCGAGATCTCCTCAGCGTCCGTGAGGGTTCCGCATCGCGCCTCGAGTGCCGCATGCAACGCGGGCCATTCAGCGCGGGCGACGATGAAGCCGAAGTGCATGCCCATCGCGCAAGGGTACGTCGGCTCGGCAAGGGGGATCGCTGGTCACGCGTTGGTCACGAACTTCCCGGCACGCCCCGTCATTCGAGTGACTAGCCGGCCGCGGCGACCAAGCATCGCGGCAGGTCAGCGGCCTGGACGGCACCCGCCGACATCAGCCGTCACGCCGCCGGCACGAGTTCAAGTCCCCCTCCGACACGTACTTGTACCCCACGGTGGTGCGACTCGACGGTGACGGTCCCGTCTGGGTCGTAGGCGACTGAGATGCCGAGCTGTACGACCAGCTCGGCCTTGGAGGCCGGTTGGGCCTCGGCGAGGACGCTGACGATGTCTCGGAGAGCGTTGACGAGGGCCTTGACCTGTTCGGGGTGAGCCGGTCGCCGGGGACGTGCTGGCCGAGTTGCCGTTCGTGGTTCTTGTGCTCGCGTTGGGTGTCGGCGATCCAGGGGCGGCGACGGTCACGGCGTCATGGTGGTCGAGCAGGGCGCGGTAATTGGCGAGCTTGCGGTCGCAGTGCGCCGACGATGAGCGACGTTCGAATGAGATCGCGGTACACGGCGTTGCCCATCGCGCCCCGGCCAGCTTCGACCTCTAGAAGGACCCCGAGTTCGTCGTGCACCGCGTCCACTTCATAGGCAACGCGCTCGGACCCGCTCTCACCGAAGAGCACCGGCCGGCGCACCTTGTCAGCGCGCTTCTTGCTGGCCTCGACGGTGTAGCCGAGCGCCTCGAGCCCTGGCCGGAGCTTGAGGAGCACCTTGTCGCTCGTCAGCCCGCTGTTCGAGGCTGACTCGATGTCTGACCGAGCTGCGCTGACAACAGTCACGAGGCCTTGGGCCCACTCCGGCGGCGCGGTCGACGTCGGGTAGTAGCACCAGCTCGGAAAGCTCACCGGTCAAGAGCTCACCCGATCGAACGTGAGCTCGCAAGCCACTGCGACGACGTCGACTCGACCTACCGTCGGACTGTCCGCTGACCGGGGGTTCGCGATGCCAAGTGCCGACCTGATCGAGGCGTACCGATCGGCGCGCGAGGCACATCGCCGCGCGGACTGGGTGCCGACGCTCCGGATCCTGCGCGTCATCGCGCTCGAGGGTCGGGTGCTCTACGACGCCGCAGTGGTTGCCGACGATGAGATCGAGGACATGATCGACGACGTGGGCATCGAGTACCTCGACGTGCTCCTCGACCTGACGGGCGATGACTACATGGGCGCGCAGTCGATCGAGGCGCGGTTCCTCGTCGACGAATGAGCGCGGGCCGGCCGGTCAGCGAACCAATGGAGCTGGGCTGGTCGGCGCGTCATGCGAGTCTGGTAGTCCCGGCTCCTCGTCGGCGCCGTGCGAGCATCGCTCGAGGTGCTTGGGGGCGGCTACCTCCACGCGCGAGAGCTCGAACAGATCGGGAGTGCGGTCCTCAACATGCTGCCTTCGCCGCCAGCCCGGCCATCGCTGCTGGCCGATCTCGCCGAACCCATCGAGGACGTCATCGAGGGAGAGCAGATCGACTCCACGGTGTCGAGCCACCTTGCGCACAGACGCGACGAGGTCGTCGCCGTCAATCGCGTGGTGCGCTGCCAGCGGACGACGTCCATGATGTCGCGCCAACGCGGGTCGACGGTGCCGCGCGTGACGGCCGTGACGACCTTCTCAGCATGGACCTCGCCCGTGAGCTTCCCGACGGACGCGTGCACCAGGTCAGCGATGTGTGCTCCCACCCGCCGCCAGCAGCCGCTGCCCGAGGACGCGTGCGGCCTCCTGGAGCTCGGGGCACCTCACGATCCGGTACGACGCCGGGATGGCCGCGAGTTGCTCGGCGTACCAGACCGGGCTGCTGGTGCTGCCGACCAGGCGGGTCGCTTCGGCATCGAGGGGCTCGAGACGTCCGATGGTGCGGGGGAGGCAACGGGCCACGGTGTTGACGGGCGCGTCGACGATGATCTCGACGTCGTACTCCCATCCGACGGCGAGGTGCTCCTCGAGCGCGGCGACCGGGTCGAGGTCGGCGGGTGGGCTGAAGGTGTCGTGGAGCACCTCGACGCCGCGGACCCGGTCGATCCGGTAGGCCCGCCGAGCGTCCGAGGTGTGGGACCCGCACAGCAGGTACCACCGGCCGTGGCGTACGACGACCGCCCACGGGTCGACCTCGATGACCCACTCCGGCCCGGCTTCGGAGCGGTAGCCGAGGCGGACCCGTCGATGGTTCGAGCAGGCCTGCACGAGGGTGGTCGTGGTCTCGGGGTCGGGCCGGGCCGCGGCGCGGTCGGGGGCGGGCGCCGCGGTCCGACGAACGGCATCGGCCTGGGCGGCCACCGGCTCGGGGAGCGCCCGCATGATCTTGCCGAGCGCACTGCCGACCGCGTCGGGAGCCGGAGGCCGCGGCCGACGTGGTAGCCGCCATACCGCCCGCGGACCGACTCGATGGGGATGCCGGCCTCGCGGAGGATGCCGACGTACCGCCGGGCGGCCCGCTCAGAGACGCCGAGCTTGTCGGCGATTCGGTCCGCGGTGATGCCCGGGCTGCTCTCGACCAGTTCGAGGGCCAGCAGGGCCCGGGCCGTGGGGCTCGCGTCGGATATCACCGCATCGCGCCATTCCGGAAGTAGAACGTCCGGAATGAACCCTAACGTGCCCGCGCATGAGCGACGATACCGAACTGGACACCACCATTCAAGAACCGCCCCTGGCCGGCACCGAGGTCGACCTGCTGCTCTTCGCGCTGGAACGGTCACGGGCGCAGTTCGCCTGGAAGTGCGGCGGCCTCGACGCCGCCGCCCTGAGGAAGGCGCACCCTCCGTCGGCGATGACGATCGGCGGCCTGCTCAAGCACATGGCGCTCGTCGAGGACAAGCAGACAGCCGTTTTCGTCACCGGCCAATGGGCCGGGCCGTGGAAGCAGGCCGACTTCGACGCCGATCCCGACTGGGAATGGCACTCGGCGGCCGACGACACCCCCGAGGAGCTCTACGCGCTCTGGCGCGCGGCCGTGGAGCGATCTCGCGCCGCGTGGGTCGCGGCGCTCGCCGACGGGGGGCTCGACCAGCCCTCGAGGTTCACCACCGACTCCGGAGAGGCGCCCAACCTCAGGCGGGCGCTGGTCGACCTGCACGACGAGTACGCCCGCCACGTCGGCCACGCCGACCTCTTCCGCGAGGCCGTCGACGGTCTGGTGGGAGAGGACCCGCCCCAGCCGTGACGACGGCGATCCCGGCACCGATCCGGGCCGAGCAGCTGACAATCTTCCCGGCCAACGAGGCGTCGTGCAAGGACCTCGCCGCGATCTTCGGCACCACCGACTATCCCGGCCGGTGCCAGTGCCAGCGGTTCAAGGTCGTCGGTTGGATCTGGCGTGACTCCACCCAGGAGCAGCGGACGGCGATGCTCGAAGCCCAGACCGCCTGCGGCGACCCGAACGCCGAGACCACCAGCGGGCTGGTGGCCTATGTCGACGGCGAGCCGGCGGGCTGGGTCGCGGTCGAGCCGCGGACGGCGTACCCCAAGCTGCGCACCTCTCGCGTCCCGTGGAGCGGCCGGGACGAGGACGAGGACGACGACGGCGTGTGGGCGGTGACCTGCTTCGTGGTGCGGAGGGGCTACCGGCGCGTGATGCCACCGAGACGTAGCTCGTCGCCGCCGTGCACGACTTGGTTGGGGAAGATCCGGGTCGTGGGCCACTCGTCGCCCATCATGGGACCGACGATCTCGTCCTTGATCGCGTCGTCGCGTCGGATGATCTGGTCCACTGCGCCGGTCGCGACGATGGGAACGTCGTCCTGGTCGACGACGTGCGCGAGACCGGCGTAGCGGTCGGGATGGGGGTGGGTGATGACGACTCCCGTGAGTCTTTCGCCGGTGTCCGTGATGGCGTGGCGGACGAGCGCCGCGTCGGAGACGGTGAGCATCCCGTCGATCACGACGAGCCCTTCGGGCCCGTGCACGATGGAGGCGTTGACCGGCATGACCCTGCCCTCGATGCGATCGACGCGTGGCGTCATGGGCGTGCGCTCCCTCGGTTGGTGACACGCCCGCCCGCGGGGCCGTACACGAACGACGCGGTGTCGCGGATGATGTCGTGCCGGAAGCCGAGGTCGATCGCAAGCTCGGCCGGTCGCCCGCCGAGGTCGGGGGCAACGATCAACGCGTCGACCTCGATGGCCTCAATCCTTGACTCCATTGAGGTGACATATGAACCTATACAGGTCCGTAGGACTAGTACGCACTTTCTGGTAACCAAGGTTCGGGGACTTCGGGAGGCGTGGATGTGCGTGCAAGTGACGGCACGCCAACAGGAGCACAGCTATCTCTGTCCGGTTGACGTCCCACTCACCGTCCTCGGCGGAAAGTGGAAGCTGCTCATCGCCTACTTCTTGCTGCAGGCACCTCGTCGCAACGGCGAGCTGCGCCGCCTGCTGCCCACCGTCTCGCAAAAGATGCTCACCCAGCAGCTGCGGGAGCTCGAAGCCGACGGTGTCATCGTCCGCACCGTCTACGAGCAGGTGCCCCCGCGAGTCGACTACGCCATCGCCGAAGGCGAGCGCGCCCGCCTCGAGCCTCTCGTCGACGCGCTCTACGAATGGGGCGTGTCCTGGGCTCGTGACACCGGCGGCGTCATCCAGGACGGCGAAGACTCAGTTGGATGCGCGATCGCCCAGCCGGGCGCGGGCGCATGACGCCAGGGCCGCAGACCTCGACCGCGACGTTCCGGATCGCCCGCAACCCCGACGTTGACAGCACGCTCCCGTTCCTGCTGTGGGTCCCGGTCGGGTCGACGCCGTTGGTGCTGAAGGCCCGGGACACGTGGCCCCGCACCGCCAAGGTGTACTGCCATCGGGGCGAATGGCCCGACGATCCCGAGCTGGTCGAGGAGACGCCGGTGCGGTCCTGCACCCGTCGTGGGGTCGCCATCGACCTGGTGCTCGACCGCTACCGGGAGAACCGCTCGCAGTTCGTCGTGACGACGCTCACGGGCGGGCGCGAGGGCATCTTCTGGCAGACGGCCAAGACCACCCGTAAGACGAGGCCAGGGATGCGGCTGCCGACGAAGCGCAGCGCGGCCGGAGTCCTCGAGATCGTGGTCGACAGTCGTGAGCGCTACGCGTGGAGGTTCGAACGACAGCAGGCATCGACGAGCAGGCGAGCGCTCACCATCGGCGACTACGCGGTTGACGTCGATGGTGACGTCGTCGGCGTCGTCGAGCGGAAGAAGCTGGCCGAGCTCGCGGGCAACGTGGTCGATGGCAGCCTGCTCGTGACGCTGGGCGAGCTGGCCACCGCCCGCAGGGCCGCGATCGTGGTCGAGGATCGCTGGGCGGACGTGTTCAGGCTGAAGTATGTCGCGCCGGCGATGGTGGCGGAGATGCTCGCGGCCGCCCAGGTTCGGTATCCGAACGTGCCCATCGTCTTCTGCGAGAACCGACAGCTCGCCCAGGAGTGGGCCTACCGATTCCTCGGCGCGGCGGCGGCGTATGCCGACGAGGAGTCGGTCGAGCTGTAGCGCAGGCTCGTTGGGGTCACGGATGCTCGACGCGGCGGCGTAGGTGGTCCCACAGCCGAGGCAGGAGCTCGTCGGCGACGGCCCGCCAGGACGCGATCTCCTCGGCCGTGAGCGGATGGACCGTTCCGGCGGCTCGCGCGGCCAGGTGGGCCTCGCAGGCGGCGGACAGCAGCCACATCCGCGTCGACCGCAACATGCTCAACTTCGACGAGATGGCCCGGGTCGTCGATGCCTTCGGCGGACCCTGGAAGTACGCCAGGCTGGGCCGGGTCAAGGCGCAGTACGACCCGGAGAATTTCTTCCGGATGAACTACAACATCACGCCGGGCGCGACCTGACGCTCAGTGTCGCCCGCGCACCATTGGCCGCGTCAGTTCCAGACGATGGCCCAAGTTTGGAGGGGTTCGCCGGTCGGGTTCTGGTAGCGGGGGGTGGGGTCGCCGAGCCGGCGGGCGGCGTCGACGGGGGGCCCGTGGGTGGGTCTGGCCCGGGCCGGGGTGAGCCGCCGGCCGTCCTGGTCGGTGAACTCGAGGCCGTCGGGCCGGGTCGGGTCGCCGCTGATCACCAGCCGACCCAGATGGACGAGGCGGTGGTGGGCCGGACACAACGCGAGCAGGTTGTCGAGGTCGGTGGCGCCCCCGGCGGCCCAGTGAACCAGGTGATGGATGTGGAGCCGGTGACGGCGGCCACAGCCGGGGATGCGGCACCCGCCGTCGCGCCGTTCGACCAGGGCCCGCACCCGGCGGGGCACGGTGCGCCGCCGCCGACCCAACCCCACCGGTCGACCTAGCCGTTCGATCACGGCCCGCACGGTGGCGTCACAGGTGACCAGATGGCCGATCCCGGCCGGCAGCAACGGCCCCAGATGCAATGCCGTGGGGGTGACCCGGTCGGCGTCGACATGGACCAGCACTTCGAACCGCCCCCACCCGGCCGGACCCGGTCGCCCTCGTCATCGCCCCGTTCGAGGGCCCCCAACCCGGTCTCGGCCAACCGGACCAGACCGTCGGCCCACGACACCCGCTCGCGGTCGGGCCCCCCATCCCGGAACTCGGCGTCGCGACCCGCGGCCAACGCCTGTTCGACCATCGCCCCCACATCGGGGGGCAGCAGGGCCCGCAACCACCAGGTGCCGTCGTCGCGGTGACCGAAGCTCACCCGGCGCCGCTCAACCAGCGTGTTGTCCGGTTGGGCTTCCTGGTCGACCTCGACCACAGGGTCGGGTGGGGGTTGAGGGATCGAGGCCACCACCCGCCCCAACTGGGGCACGGTCAGGAACGGGGCCATCTCGGCCACCGTGGCGTCGGTGGCCGCCGTGGCGTGGCGGGCCACGACCGCGGCCTGGTCCTCTGACAGGGACCCGGCGCCGAACACCTGCTGCACCGCCGGCAGGCCGGGCAACGCCCGAGCCATCGCCACCAGCCGGTGGGCCCGGGCGGCCGACACCCCGCACCGCCACGTCACCCAATGCTCCAACGAGCGGACCCCCCACCCCTCCCAGGCCCCGGTCCGCTCCACCCCGGCGATCACCTCGACCAGCTGCGCCGTCGCCGAGTTGATCACCCCCATCAACGACGCGACCCGCTCCTCGACCGCGGCCACATCGTCCTCACGGCGAACTGCCTCGGGAGCGGGAGCGAAACCCATCCCGCTACTCTATCGAACACCAGTTCGAGTCGTCAACCGCAGATCAGTACTCGGTACGGATGACCCCATCGGCCGGCGGCGCGACGGTCGCCCGCTATGCCGGACGAGGAGTATTGCTGACGGTGAGCGACCAAGACGTCGACCCTGCGGCGGTGGCCGCGGTGCGCGTGGTGCGCGCCCGCCCGTCGGGTGCGCGGCTGCGGCCGGTCGACGAGGGCTACGCCGAGGCGCATGCGACGTGGAACCTCAACGCACGCCACCGGCTGGCCCTGGTGGTCGTGGCCGAGCGCCCGGCCGACGTTCTCGACGCGGTGCGTTTCGCCCGGGACGAGGGTCTTGGCGAGTGATGGCAACCGGTCACGGGACGGCGGCGCCGTGCGCCGGTGGCGTCCTCATCAACACCTCGCGTATGAACGGCGTCCACATCGACCCAGAGGCGCGCACCTCACGCGTCGATGCGGGAGCAAGGTGGGCGGACGTCACCGCCAAGGCTTCGCCCCACGGGCTCGCCGGCCTGCCGGGATTCCAGCTCCCGCGGCACCACCTTCCTCAACATTGTGGACCTCGACGGCGCCACCGCCGAGCGGGTGCGGGCGGCCTACTCGGCCGAGGACTGGAAGCGCCTGGTCGAGCTCAACGACCGCTTCGACCCGGACAACCGCTTCCGCTTCAACCGCACCATCCCGCCCTCGACCCGACGAGCTGGTTCCGAATGAACGCCAACCCGAAACCGAGCAGAGGAGCGAGAAAATGACGAACGTCGTGGTCACCGGGGCGACCGGCAACGTGGGATCGCAGGTGGTGCGGGAGCTGAGGGCGCGGGGTCACTCCGTTCGTGCCTTGGTACGGGACCCGGACCGGGCGGCCGAACGGCTCGGCGAGGGCGTCCAGCTTGCGGCCGGCGACCTCTCTGACGAGGCGGCGGTGCGCCGCGCGATGAAGGGAATGGACCACGCGTTCATCGCGTGCGCCAACCATCCCCTTAAGGTGCAGTACGAGACGAACGTGATCGACGCGGCGGCTGCGGCGGGCGTGCAACGGGTGGTCAAGCTGTCCGCCCTCGGCGCGGAGATCGGCTCGCCCGTCGCGTTCTGGGACGCGCACGGCCGCATCGAACAGCATCTGTGGGCATCGGGGCTGCGGACCGTGGTGCTGCAACCCAGCACCTACATGACGAACGTAGTCGGATCGGCGGAGACGGTCAGGCACATGGGCACGCTGTTCGCTCCTGCCGACGACGCCAGGATCGCGATGATCGACCCGCGGGACGTCGGGACCGGCGCCGCCGCAGTTCTCACCGAAGACGGCCATGACGGGAAGACCTACGTCCTCACCGGTCCCGATCCGATCTCCTTCGCCGAGATCGCGGGACACCTCTCCGAGGCCACCGGTCGCACCGTCGAGTTCGTCAGCGTGCCCGACGCCGCGGCGCGGCAGAGCATGGTCGACGCGGGCATGCCGGAGTGGTTCGCGGACAACGTGGCCGCGGTGTTCGGGTTCCTTCGCCAAGGCATCGCGGCCGAGACGACCGACACCGTCAAGGAGTTGACCGGCGCCGAGCCCCGCAGCTTCGCTGACTTCGCTCGCGACCACGCCGGCGTCTTCACCGGTTGAGGCCGGCCGCGTCTGGACGCTGGCGCATGGATGCGATCTCCTCGGCGATGGACCGTCTCCCGCCCGAGGTGTTGACTTGTGGTCATGGCAGACGATTCGGTGATCATGACCCTGACCATCGTGGCGGCCGTCGGTTCCGGCGTGATGGCCGGTGTCTTCTTCGCCTTCTCGACGTTCGTGATGAAGGGGCTCGCCGCGCTGCCGGATGAGACGGGCATGGCGGCAATGCAGTCGATCAACGTCGCCGCACCGTCGCCGCGGTTCATGCTCCCCCTGTTCGGCGTGGCCCTGCTCTGCCTGGCGCTCGGCGTGGTGGCGCTGTTCCGCCTCGGCGAGTCCTACTCGATCTACCTGCTCGTCGGATCGGCGCTCTATCTCGTGGCCATCGTGCTCACGGGCACGTATCACGTTCCGCGCAACAACGCCCTGGCCTCCATCGATCCCGTTCGACCCGAGGCGGCCGCCCACTGGCGGCGCTACTTCGCCGAATGGACGAGGTGGAACCACGTGCGCACGGTGGGACCCATGGCGGCCGCGGTGGTGTTCACGGTCGCCCTGGTCGTCGGCTGAGCCCTCGCCCTACGACTGCTTGCGCTGCTGTGCCTCGCGGGCGATGCGGCCCCATCGGCGGGCGTCGGCCCGACGGGCCCTGGGATCGGCCCGGCGGGCGGCGGACTCTGCCTCCCATCGCAGCTCGGCCCACACCGCGACCCGCTCCGGATCGAGGTCGCCATCGACGATGGCCGCGTTCACGGCACAGCCGGGCTCGTTCCCGTGGCCACAGTCGGCGAACCGGCACCGGGCGGCCACCGCGTCGACGTCGTCGAACGTGGCGTCGACCGCGTCGGGATCGACCCAGAGCCCGACGGATCGGAGACCGGGGCTGTCGACCATGACCCCACCGCAGGGCAATGGGTGCAGCTGCCGGGCCGACGTGGTGTGACGACCTCGACGGTCGCCTTCCCTGACGCGTCCCGTGGCCGCAACCTCCTCGCCGAGCAGCGAGTTGGCGAGCGTCGACTTGCCCGCGCCCGATTCCCCGAGCAGGACGATCGTCCGCCCCTGGATCAGCGAACGCACGTCGTCGACGCCGGCCCCCGTTGGCGCGCTCGTGGCCAGGATGTCGATGCCCGGATTGTCGGCGGCCACCGCCTCGATCTCGGCCGTGACGTCGTCGGACAGGTCGGTCTTGGTGAGCACGACGGCGGGCACCGCACCGGCGTCCCACGCCAGGGCGATCGAGCGGTGGATGCGACCAGACTTCACCGGCCGGTCGAGCCCGCACACGACGAGAACCATGTCGAGGTTGGCCACCAGCGCCTGCTCGCCGCCATCGGGATCCTCCCGGCGCAGGAGTGAGCTGCGGGGCAACGTGGCCACGACGGCCGATGCGGCCGCATCGACCGCCACCCAGTCGCCGACGACCGGCGTCGGGTCGGCCGACGACGACACGGTCAGGTGGCGGGGAGGGCCGCCGCCGGTGGCCACGAGCACGGCCGAGCCGTCGTGGCGCACCACCCGGCCCGGTGCGAGACGGGGGTCGGTTGCCCGGAGGTCGGCGAGCAGGGCAACCCAGCGGTCGCCCCACCCGAACGGGAGCAGGTCAGGATGGGACAGGCTTCGAACGCTAGTTGCACATTCCTGATGACACGTGCGGTCACAGGCCGTGCGGCGCCCGCTCGGGATGGGCGATGCCCGTGCGGATGGCGGCGTCGCGGACGGCATCGGCGACGCGTTCATGGACGGCGGGGTCGAGCGCGTCAGGCACCAGATCGGCGTCGGAGGTGAGGGCGGCGATGGCCTGGGCGGCGGCCAGCTTCATCTCGAGGTTGATCTCAGAGACGCCGGCCAAAAGGGCACCGCGGAAGATGCCTGGGTAACCGAGCACGTTGTTGACGCTGCGGCCATCGGCCGCGAAGGCGGCCCCGGCGGCCCTGGCCACCTCGGGGTCGATCTCCGGATCTGGGTTGGACAGGGCCAGGATCACCTGGCCCGGGCGGATCATGTCGGGGGCGATCAGACCGGGCTTGCCGGTGGTGGCGATCACCACGTCGGCCTCCCGCATGATCTTCGGGATGTCGACGATCTCGATCGGGTGGTCGCGAACGGCTCGCTCGCATGCCGCGGGGGATGGGTCGGAGGCGAGCACTCGCGCCCCGGCGTCTGCGCTCATCGCCGCGATGCCGAAGCCGGCCGCGCCCAACCCGATCTGACCAATGGTCGCCGCCCGCGGGTCGATGCCGACCTGGCGGCAGGCGACGAGCGCCGCGGCCAGCGAGACCACCGCGGTGCCGTGCACGTCGTCGTGCATCACCGGCTTGTCGAGCGCGGCGATGAGCCTGGCCTCGATGTCGAAGCAGTCCGGCGCCGAGATGTCCTCCAGGTGGATGCCGCCGAAGGTCGGCGCGATCCGGATCACCGTCTCGACGAACACGTCCGGATCCTTGGTGTTGATCAGGATCGGCATGGCCGATATGCCGGCGAACTGGCGGTAGAAGATGGCCTTGCCCTCCATCACCGGCATCGACGCCACCGGACCGATGTCGCCCAGCCCCAGCACCCTGGTGCCGTTGGTGCAGATGGCGACGCTCCGGCCGATCATGGTGTAGCGAGCGGCGAGGTCGGGCCGGTCGGCGATGGCCAGGCAGACCCGTGAGACGCCCGGGGTGTAGATGTCGCGCATCTCCTGGACGGTCCGAACCGGGCGGGTGGGGTCGACGGTCAGCTTGCCGCCCTCGTGGCGCAGCAGGGCCCGGTCCTGGAACCAGACGACACGGACACCATCGAGGGCGCCGATCAGCTCGGCGATGTGTTCGGCTTGGCTCCACGCCCGCACCTCGACGGTGATGTCGCGCACCGAGGTCGCCCCGCTGGCCACGGTGACGATGTCGCCGATGAGGCCGTCACCCTCGGCGATGGCGCCCGCCACCCGGGCCAGGTTGCCCGGCCGGTGCGGGATCGTCACGCGGTAGGTGCAGTCGACCGCCATGCGCCGGCGACACTACCGCTGCCCGTCACCACGCGGCCCCGGCCTCGACGATCGCCAACGCCCGCGGGGCGTGCGCCGTTGGCCAGGTCGCCGCCGGCGATCTGGACGTCAAGGTCGAACCGAGCAGGACGGCGGAGTTCGACGACCTCGGGAAGGCCTTCAACGACATGAGCCAGAGCCTGCGCACCAAGGCCGACCTGATAGATGAGCAACAGAGCGAGAACGAACGGCTGCTCCTCACGATGATGCCCGAACCGGTCGCCCGGCCTTACCGAGGGCGAGGAGCCGATCGCCCTGGACCATGCCAACGTGTCCGTCGTGTACGCCGGTGTCGCCGGGTTCGACGACTTCGCCGCCGACCTCCCCTCCGCCGAGGCCAGGGCCGGCGCCGCCCGCCGCGACGGGTCGACGGCTCGGACCTGAACGGGCGCCCGCTACCGCGGTCCGTCACCGCCGGCGGCGGCCTGTGCGACCCGCTCGCGGACGTCGGGGAGGAGGGCCGGGCGCTCCTTGAGCGCAGTGCGCGTTGCGCCGCTCAGCGCCCAGGGGTGGAGACGAGGCAACCCGGCCCGCAGGGTTTCCGGGGCGACGACGGCGGCTGCGTTCCCCACCGCCCGCTCGGCACCCACCTGGAGCGAAGACGAGGCGAGCAGCTCGGCCACGTCGTTGGCGAGGAGAAGATCGGAGGCGGCGAGCTCGCTGAATCCGAAGTCGATCATCCAGACCGCGCCGTCGGCGGCGACGAAGATGTTCGCCAGCCGGAGATCGCGATGGGCGATCCGGTGCGAGCGCAGCTCGTCGACCTGCGTCCAGATCGCGCGTAGGAGGTCGTCGGTGACCCCAGAGGGTTCGAGCCGGTCAAGCGATCGACCGTCGATCGCCTCGTAGGCCAGCACGAAGCCGTGCGGCTCGGCCGTGGCCACGGCGGCCACGGCCGGTGTCCGGACCCCGAGGCTGCTGGCCCACAAGGCGACCAGCGCCTCGTGCTCGACCGCTCGGCGCAGCGACGAGAACGGGCGTTCGTCGCCCAGGTCACGCGGCAGGATGGCGCGGTAGGAGCGGAAGAGGAGGTCGGCGCTGCGCTCGTCCTCCCCGAGGGCCTTGACGAACAGCCGACGACCATCGGCGGCGACGGCGAAGTACGGGGTCGAGCCCCGGGCGTCCAGGCTGGCCTGTTCGAGCCGGGACAACGGACTACCCACCCGGGCCAGGCCGGCCGCGATCGCCGCGCCTCGGGGCCGACGGTTCGGCCCGCCTAGCACGACGACCGAGATGGCGCCGACCAACCAGCCGAGCAGGAAGGCGCGCTCCGCTTCGAACGAGATCGGGTTGCTGATGAACTGGGCCACGGCCAGGGCGAGCACGGAAGCCCAGCCGATCCGTCGCCAGCGACGCGCCAGCCATGGAGCGGCGGCGGCCACGGTCGCGCTGGCCGCGGCCAGGCCCAGGCTGGTCGGGAAGTCGCTGGTGAACCCGAGTTCGGTTACGGACGGCCCGGCGTCGGGCGCCAGGGCCTTCGTCAGCGCGGTCAGGCCGGCGGCCACCGCCGCGGCCGCGGCCACCGTGAGCAGAATCCGCCAACGGCGGTTGCGGACCACGGCGACGAGACCGGCGACCAGCAGCGCGGCGGCGGCCAGCCGGACCAGCCCGAAGACGACGTGCAGCAGCCACTCGGGGAGCACGTCGAACCCGCGCAGCACGTCGGCCACGTACCGTGGGATGGAATCGCCGGTGAGCCATTCGAGGGCCATGGTGGAGGCCGCCACCGCGGCCGCGACGGCGAGGCGGACCAGGTCAGCCGGGGAGCGTTCCGTCGAAGCGGCCGCCGACTCGACGATCTCGACGGTCGCGGCGGCGACCTCGTCGTCGGTGATCATCGCGACCAGTCGCCGACGCCGACGAGTCGGTCGATCGTGATGTGGCAGACGACGCCGGGCGGTGGATCGTCCATCGCCGGGAAGCGAACGCCCGGCCCGATGTAGACGTGGGCCAGGCGTTGCAGGAGCTCGGGCCCGCCTCCCTCGGTGAGCCGGGCTCGGCCATGGATCACGAGATACTCCCGCAGCCCGTAGGCACTGGTGGCCTTCCCCTCGAGGGACAGCACGACGCGAGGGTCTCGACGCAGGTTGCGCAGCTTCTGCTGGTTGGGGTCGAGGTGGGCGCTGACGATCTCGTCGCCGTCGAGCCCCACCCAGATGAGGCTCACCTGCGGGGTGTCGTCGTCGTTGAGCGTGACCAGGTGGGCCAGGGCGTCGGACTCGATCAGCTGACTGGCCGCCTCCGACAGGATCACGCCGGCCATGCGGTCCCGGGTTCCCTGTGGTCGACCTCGGCCAGCCGCTGGTGGAGGCGTTCGGGTAGCTCGTCCGGTTCGTACTCGCGGTGACGCCGGCGCCGCCGGGCGACCACCACGCCCGTCGCCGCCACCCCGATCAGACCGGCCAGGCCGATGACCTTCCACGCCCTCACCGATCCGTACGCTACCCGTCATGCGTGTCTCGGCCCTGGACCTGGATGGAGCCGTCGCGACGGCGGTGACGGGCGACATCTGGTTGTTCCGTGGTCGCAGCATCGCCGACCGAGCCATCCAGACGGCAACCAACAGCCCGGTCAACCACGTCGGCATGGTCGTCGCCATCGACGATCTTCCCCCGCTCCTGTACGACCCCGGCCGTTTCTGGAGCGGCGACCGGATCGAGCTGGTGCCGCCCTACGCCCTCTCGAGCGAGATCGAGGTGCCGAGCCGGCTGGCCGCGGAGCCTCGGTGACACCCCGACCGGTAAGGCGGGTGTTGACGCTGCTCGTGCTTCTTCTTGTCGCCGCCGCCTGCGCCCCATCACCGTGATGACGACTGGTACCTCGATCGGGCCGATGCGCTGCGGGCCGAGGGTCGGGCGGGCGGTCCACTCCTCGTCGCCAACTGGCCGGACGTGCTCGACGCTCATCCGGAGTGGTTCGGCCGGGACGGCATCCACCTGGTCGGCACCGGCTACCGCAACCTGGCCCGCTTCGTCCGGGACCAGCTGGCGCTGGTCGCGCCGGCGGGCTAAGGCCCCGCACACTCGATGGTGTCGGTCATGACCAGCTCCGAACTAGGCTCGCCGCGGTCCCGGCCGGCGGCCAGAGTCCAGAGGTGTTGACCACTCACAGCGCCCTCACCGACACGCGCCAGTCCTCGCTGACCTACCTCCCCGGTCTCGACGGGCTGCGGGCGTTCGCGGTCATGGCCGTGCTCGCCTACCACGCCGAGGTGAGCTGGATGCCAGGAGGCTTCCTCGGGGTCGAGGTGTTCTTCGTCATCAGCGGCTACATCATCACCGTCATCCTGCTCAACGAGCGCCGGCGCCGGGGACGGATCAGCGTGCGTCGGTTCTACCTGCGGCGGGCCCGACGCCTGCTCCCGGCGCTGGTGGCGTGTGTCGTCGTCACCCTGTTCGCCGCGTTCCTGCTCGTGCCCGACGAGGTGCGGTCGCTCCGCGACGATGCCCTGGCATCGCTCGGCTATGTGTCGAACTGGCACCTCGTCTTCAGCGACGTCCCCTACTTCGAGACCTTCGGCCGGCCGTCGCTGTTCCTTCACATCTGGTCGCTCGGGGTCGAGGAGCAGTTCTACCTGCTGTGGCCGCTGCTGCTCATCGGCGCCCTGTTCGTCGGAGGGCGGCGGGCGGCGGCGGTCGTCGCGGTCATCGGGATCCTCGCCTCGGCGGTCTGGATGGCGGTCCTGGTGAACCCGATCGATCCGAACCGGGTCTACTACGGCACCGACACCCGGGCGGCCGGCTTCCTCCTCGGGGCGGCGCTGGCCATGTGGTGGGCGCCCGGTCGGCTGCAGCCGTCGGTCGCCCGGTCCGGCCGCTGGGTGCTCAACGGCATCGGCGCGGCCGCCGTTGGCGCTGTGGTGGTGGCGCTGGTGCTGACGTCCGAGTTCGACCTCGGCCTGTACCAGGGCGGGTTCCTGGTCGTGTCGCTGCTCAGCGCGGTGGCCATCGCCGTCGCGGTTCACCCGGGCGCCGACCTCCGGCGCTACCTGGGCGCCGCGCCCCTGGTCTGGATCGGCCTCCGCTCCTATGGGATCTACCTGTGGCACTTCCCGATCTTCATGCTCACCCGGCCCGGTTTCGACGTCCCCGACTGGCCGGTGTTCGTGAACCTCTTCCGGGTGACCGCGACGCTGGCGGTCGCCGCCCTGTCGTACCGGCTCATCGAGCTGCCGGTCCGCAACGGTGCGCTGGGCCGCATGTGGAACGGCAACCGTGACGAGACCAAGGCCAGGGCGATCGTGATCGGCGCCGCCTTCGCCGTGCCGCTCCTGGCCATGGGCGTGGTGCTGGTGGTCCCCGCGCCGACGAACGACACGTCGGCGCTGGCCTCGGAGTCCGGGCTGCCGGCGACGATTGTCGGTCCTTCACCCGCGGCCGTCGACGTGGCCGCACCGCCGCCCACGACCGCGCCGCCGACCGCCCCGGCCGCCCCGCCGGTCACGCCGGTGCCGCAAGGCCCCCCGCTCGTCGTCGGCGATTCGGTGGTGCTCGGAAGCGCCGCCGCCATCGTCGGCACCCTCGGTCCCGGCACGGTGGTCGACGCCGTCGTGAGTCGCGACTTCCACGAGGCGATTCCGATCATCCAGGCGTGGATCGCGGCCGGTCAGAACGGACCGATCGTCGTCCACCTCGGGAGCAACGGTCCGATCCTCGCCTCCGACGTCGAAACCGTCATCCAGATGGCCGGCTTGGACCGGCGGCTGGTCCTGGTCAACGCGTCGGTCCCGCGCCGGTGGGTGGAGCCGGTGAACAACGAGCTGCGAGCCGCGGTCGAACGCCATCCCAACGTCGGCTTCGTCGACTGGAACGCCATCGTCGCCGCCAGCCCCGGGCTGCTGATCGACGACCACGTGCACCCGACGACCGCGGGACGCACGGTGCTGGCCCAGGCCATCCAGTCCGAGCTCGTCGCTCCTTGACCGCGTCGTCCGGCGTCGTTCCCTGCTCGACCTATCGGGTGCAGCTGCACCCCGGTTTCACGTTCGACGACGCCGCCGGCCTGGCCGACTACCTGTCGGAGCTCGGCGTCACCCACCTCTACTGCTCGCCCTACCTCCAGGCCGAGACGGGCAGCACCCACGGCTACGACGTGGTCGACCACCGCCGGCTCAACCACGAGCTGGGCGGACCGACCGGCCACGCCCGTCTCGTCGCCGCGCTCGAGCGATGCGGGCTCAACCAGGTCCTCGACATCGTGCCCAACCACATGGCCACCGACGGGTCGGCGAACCGATGGTGGTGGGACGTGCTCGAGAACGGTCCGTCCAGCCGCTACGCCCCCTACTTCGACATCGACTGGGGCGCGCCCGAACACGCGGCGCGGGTTCTGGTGCCGATCCTCGGCGACCACTACGGCCGGGTGCTCGACGCCGGCGAGATCGCCGTCGAGCGCGACGGCGGCTCGCTCGTCGTCCGCTACCACGACCACGTGCTGCCGGTGTCGCCCGCGACCGTCGACGCGGTCGTGGCCGCGGCGGGCAGGAGGATCCGCGATCCAGGGGTCGCCGACATCGCCGCTGGTCTGGCGCGGCCAGACGTGGCCGCCGCGGTCGACGCCGAGCTGGACGACCTCAACGCCGACGTCGACCGGCTCGACGACCTCCTGCTGGGGCAGAACTACCGGCTGGCGTTCTGGCGCGCCGCCCGCGAGGAGCTCGACTACCGCCGGTTCTTCAACATCGAGTCGCTGGTCGGCTTGCGCACCGAGGACGAGGCGGTCTTCGACGACACCCATCGGCTGGTGCTCGGGCTCGTCGCCGACGGCGTGGTCGACGGGCTCAGGGTCGACCACGTCGACGGCCTGCGGGACCCGGCGGCGTACCTGGCCCGGCTCCAGGACCGGTCGCGTGGGAGTTGGGTCGTGGTCGAGAAGATCCTCGAGCACGACGAGGAGCTGCCCGCCGGTTGGCCCGTCGGGGGCACGTCCGGCTACGACTTCCTGAACCGGGTGAACGAGCTGTTCGTCGACCGGGCCAACGAGTCGGCGCTCACCAGCGTCTGGGAGCGGTTCACCGGCGACACCACCGCCTTCGCCGAAATCGCCCACGAGGCCAAGCAGCAGATCATGCAGGAGGAGCTGGTGGCCGAGGTCGACCGCCTGACCCACCTCCTGCGGGAGGCCTGTGACCGGCACCGGCGCCACCGTGACCACACCCAGCGCGACCTCCGCCGGGCCTGCCGGGCGGTGCTCGCGGCCTGCCCCGTCTACCGCACCTACGTCGCCCCGGGCCGGCCGGTGGGCGAGGCCGACCGGGCCGTCGTGGCGCACACCGTCCGCTCGGCCACGCGCCGCGACGGGACGCTCGACCCCGAGCTCATGGCGTTCATCGGCGAGCTCCTGCGGCTCGAGCACGCGGGTGCGGCCGAGACCGAGTTCGCGCTGCGATTCCAGCAGACGAGCGCACCCGTCATGGCGAAGGGGGTCGAGGACACCGCGTTCTACCGCTACCACCGGTTGGTGTCGACGAACGAGGTCGGCGGCGACCCGGGCCGCTTCGGGGCGTCGGTCGAGTCGTTCCACCGCTGGTGCCAGGCCACGGCGGCCCGCGGGCCGGCGACCATGCTCACCCTGTCGACCCACGACACCAAGCGATCGGCCGACGTGCGGGCCCGCATCAACCTGCTGTCCGAGCTGCCGGGGGCGTGGGCCGAGGCGACCTCGCGTTGGCGCGACCTGGCCCATCGCCACCGCCGCGACGGTCGCCCCGACCGGGCCGTCGAGTACCTGCTTTACCAGACGATCGTCGGCGCCTGGCCGATCGACCACCACCGGCTCGGCGCCTACGCGGAGAAGGCGACCAGGGAGGCAAGGCTCGAGACGTCGTGGATCAGACCCGACGCCGACTACGACGAGGCGGTGCAGGGCTTCGCCCGTGGCGTCCTCGACGACGACGAGCTGATGGCCGACGTCGAGCGGTTCATCGTCGACCACCGCATGGTGGCCAGGGGCCGGGTCAACTCGCTGGCCCAGACCGCGCTGCTGCTCACCTGCCCGGGCGTGCCCGACCTCTACCAGGGCACCGAGGTCTGGGACCTGAGCCTGGTCGACCCGGACAACCGGCGACCGGTCGACTACGAGCGCCGTCGGCGCCTGCTGCGGGTGCTGGCGCGGGGGAGCGTCGACGACGCCATCGTCCGCCAGGACGACGGCGGGCCCAAGCTGTGGCTGATCCACCGGCTACTCGATCACCGGCGCCGCCATCCCGACCTCTACCGCACGTGTGACTACCAGCCGGTACCGGCCGAGGGCCCCGGACGAGACCACGTGGTGCCGTTCACCCGCGACGACGCGCTGGCCGTAGTCGTGCCCCGGCTCGTCGTCGGGCTCGACGACGGCTGGGACGACACCTCGGTTCTGCTCCCGCCCGGCCGCTGGGTCAACCTTCTCGCTCAGGTAGAGGTCGAGGGTGGTCGAAGACCGGTTGCGGATCTGCTAACCCGGTTCCCCGTGGGCGTGCTGGCGCGGGCGGGCTGATGCGGAGGATCGAGACCTGGCCGGGGCGGCCCTACCCCCTCGGCGCCAACTTCGACGGCGCCGGCACCAATTTCTCGCTGTTCAGCGAGGGCGCCCACCGCGTGCAGCTCTGCCTGTTCGACGACCACGGATCGGAACGGCGCATCAACCTCGACGAGGTCGACGCCTACTGCTGGCACGCGTACCTGCCCAACATCGGGCCGGGGCAGCGCTACGGCTACCGCGTCCACGGCCGCTGGGCGCCGGAGCTCGGGCTGCGCAGCAACCCGAGAAAGCTGCTCATCGACCCGTACGCCAAGGCCATCGATGGATCGGTCGACTGGCAGCCGGCGTGCTTCCCCTACGACTTCGGCGACGAGCGGTCGCGCAACGACGACGACAGCGCGGTCCACGTCCCGAAGAGCGTCGTCCACAACCCGTTCTTCGACTGGGGCAACGACCGCCCGCTCGGCATCCCGCTGCACGAGACGATCATCTACGAGGTCCACGTCAAGGGGTTCACCGCCACCCACCCCAACATCCCCCGCCAGCAGCGCGGCACCTACGCCGGCCTGGCCCACCCGGCCGCCGTCGACTACCTCACCTCGCTGGGCATCACCGCGGTCGAGCTGCTCCCGGTGCACCAGTTCGTCCACGACGCCCAGCTCATCGAGCGTCGGCTGCGCAACTACTGGGGCTACAACTCGATCGGGTTCTTCGCCCCCCACAACGAGTACAGCAGCTCGGGCCCGCGGGGCGAGCAGGTCACCGAGTTCAAGGCCATGGTGCGCGACCTGCACGCGGCCGGCATCGAGGTCATCCTCGACGTCGTCTACAACCACACCGCCGAGGGCAACCACCTCGGGCCGATGCTGTCGTTCAAGGGCATCGACAACCCGGCGTACTACCGCCTCGTCCCCGACGACCCCTTCCACTACTACGACACCACCGGCACCGGCAACAGCCTCAACATGCGTCACCCCCACACGCTGCAGCTCATCATGGACAGCCTCAGGTACTGGGTGACCGAGATGCACGTCGACGGGTTCCGTTTCGACCTGGCCTCGGCCCTGGCCCGCCAGTTCCACGAGGTCGACCGGCTGTCGGTGTTCTTCGACCTCATCCAGCAGGACCCGATCGTGAGCCAGGTCAAGCTGATCGCAGAGCCATGGGACCTCGGCGAGGGCGGCTACCAGGTCGGCAACTTCCCGCCCCTCTGGTCGGAGTGGAACGGGAAGTACCGCGACACCGTCCGCGACTTCTGGCGGGGCGAGCCGGGCACGGTCGACGAGCTGGCCACCCGGCTCACCGGTAGCTCCGACCTCTACCAGGACGACAGCCGCCGCCCCCACGCCAGCGTCAACTTCGTCACCGCCCACGACGGCTTCACGCTGCGCGACCTCGTCTCCTACAACGACAAGCACAACACGGCCAACGGCGAGGGCAACGCCGACGGCGAGAGCCACAACCGCTCGTGGAACTGCGGGGTCGAGGGCCCCACCGACGACCCCGTCGTGCTCCAACTCAGGGCCAGGCAGCAGCGCAACTTCCTGACCACCCTCTTCGTCTCGCAGGGGGTGCCCATGCTGGCCGGCGGCGACGAGATCGGCCGGACCCAGGAGGGCAACAACAACGCCTACTGCCAGGACAACGGCATCTCATGGTACGACTGGGACGACGTCGACCACGACCTGCTCGACTACACCCGCACCCTGATCGCCTTCCGGCGCGAGCACCCCGCGTTCCGCCGCCGCCGCTGGTTCCAGGGGCGTCCCATCCGCGGCACCGTCGACATTGGATGGTTCCGGCCCGACGGTGCCGAGATGACCGACGGCGACTGGAGCGCCGGGTTCGCCAGGTCGGTTGGCATGTTCGTCAACGGCGACGCCATCACCAGCCGGGATGCGCGGGGCCAGAAGGTGGTCGACGACTCGTTCCTCGTCATGTTCAACGGCGGCGACGAGGCCATCGAGTGGGTCCTGCCTCCGCAGTGGGGCAAGCGGTGGCAGCCGGCCCTCACCACCGTGAGCGAGCCGGTCGCCGCGCCGAGCGCCGGGTTCGAGGTGGGCGACACGATCGCCGTGCCCGGTCGGAGCGTGATCGTGCTCCGGCGCATCGAGAACCACGACGACGACGAAGCTCGGTGACCCGGTTCCGCCTGTGGTCGCCCGGGGCCGAGCGCGCGAGGGTCGAGGCCCTCGGCCGCGTGGTACCGATGAGCCAGGACGACTATCGGGGCTGGTGGACGATCCACGTCGACGACGCGGGCGAGGGGACCGACCATCGCCTCGCGGTCCCCATGGCAACCACATGGCGTCCACGGCCCGTCGCGGGTGGTCGACCTCGGCGTCGACGCGGTCGAGATCATGCCGGTGGCGCAATTCCCGGGCGACCGGGGATGGGGCTACGACGGCGTCGACCTGTTCACCCCGCACGATGGCTACGGCGGTCCGGCCGGGCTCAAGCGGCTGGTCGCCGCGTGCCATCGGCGGCGGCTGGGCGTCGTGCTCGACGTCGTCTACAACCACCTGGGCCCGGATGGGGCCCATCTGGCGGAGTTCGGTCCCTACCTCAGCGACGTCCATCGGACGCTGTGGGGCAGCGCCGTCAACTTCGACGGACGCCACTCCGACGGCGTCCGCCGGTTCGTCTTGCTCCTGGAGCCGACGCTCACGGTCGTGCCGAGGGGCACGGCGACGGCGACGAGGGTGTCGCGGCCCACGGCGATCTCGTCGGGGCCCGCGGCTCGCGGCCCTCGATGATGGTGGGCGCGATGGCGCTCTTCACGGGTCGCGTGTCATGGTGATGGCCTCGACGCCGTTGAACGTGACCTGTTCGTCGTAGAGCAGGACGGCCGCTCCGGTAACGACCGAGATCGAGTCGCGGACGGACTCCTCGCCCTGACCGACGTTGATGCTCGGGAGGTGTTCGCCTCCGTAGGCCTCGGCGACGGCGTCGGTGAACTCGTCGACCGCCTCGGGCCCGTCGATCAGCCGCACCAGCTGGCTCGCCGACCGAGCAGCACCCCCTGCTCGACGTCGAGGCCTCGCCGTGAGGTGGCCGCAAAGAAGAACCCGACCGTTTCGGTGTGGACGAACAGGAAGACCAGGTCGTTGTAGCTCTCAACCAGCGGACCATCGAGGAGCTCATTCAGCGCGGCGGGCTCGGGCGCGGCGAGGTCGCCGGCGACGAACACGTCGAGCGTCTTGGCCGCGTCGCCGAAGCGATCGATGCTCGACGCCGACCGACGAGCACCGGCCAGCCCGGCGACCGCCAGCCCACCGGTCAGGCCGACCATGAGGGCCAGGACGCCGAGCGTCCGCCACTGCGTCCGCCAGGCGCGCCGAAGGACGATCGAGAGGGCCGCCAGCCCCCGATCGGCGGGCGCGTGCCTCCCGCTCATCCCGATCCCCGTCATCGCATCCGCCTTCCCGGCCGCTACCCAACCACGGGCCCGGTCCGTCGACCAGCGTGGAGGCATCCCTCGCCGCCGTCCGGCTGGCACTAGTTGACCTGACGGGTCCTGCCCTCCCAGTACGGCGCCCTGAGCTTGAACTTCTGGAGCTTGCCGGTGGCGGTGCGGGCCAGCTCGCTTCGGAACTCGACCGTCGTCGGGCACTTGAAGTGGGCCAGCCGGGCCCGGCAGTGGGCGATGAGCTCGGCCTCGTCGACTTCGGATCCCTGGGTGCGCACCACCAGCGCCTTGACCGTCTCGCCCCACCTCTCGTCGGGCACGCCGATCACCGCCACCTCGGCCACCGCCGGGTGCGAGAACAGGACGTCCTCCACCTCGATGGACGAAATGTTCTCGCCGCCCGAGATGATGACGTCCTTCTTGCGGTCCTCGATGTGCAGGTAGTGGTCGTCGTCGATGTGGCCGCCGTCGCCCGTGTAGAACCACCCGTCCCTGATGGCCTTGGCCGTCTCGTCTGGCTGGTTCCAGTAGCCGTCGAACACGACGTTGGCCCTGGCCGTCACCTCGGCCTCGTCGCTCGTCGCCACCCGGGCGCCGAGCACCGGTGCTCCGGCCCGGGCCAGCCGTTTGGCCCGCTCGGTCGGGTCCAACTCGTCCCACTCCTCGCGCCGGCGAGCCATGGTGAGGATGGGCGAGGTCTCGGTGAGCCCGTAGACTTGGATGAACTCCCATCCCAGCTCGGCCTCGATCCGCTCGATGGTGCGGGTCGGTGGCGGTGCGCCGGCGACGGCGATGCGCACCCTTCCGGCACCGGGGATCGGGCCGTCCCACGTCGCCGCCACGTCGAGGATGGCGGCGCACACCGCAGGAGCGCCGCACAGCAGGGTGACCCCGTGGGCCTCGACCCGGCGGAGGATCTCGGCGCCGTCGACCTTGCGCAGGACGATGTGGCGGGCGCCCATCCCGGTGATCGCGTACGGCATGCCCCAGCCGTTGCAGTGGAACATCGGGAGCGTGTGCAGGTACACGTCGCGGTCCGACACGCCGAGGTGCCACCCGAACTGGACGGCGTTCATCCAGAGATTGCGGTAGGTCATCTGCACACCCTTGGGCCGGGCCGTGGTGCCGCTCGTGTAGTTGACCGTGGCCGTGGCGTCCTCGTCCGGCGCCCACGGCTGCGGCTCGACGCCGAAGCGGTACAGCCGCTCGTCGCTCTCGGCCCCGAGGACGAAGGTGCGCTTGGCCTGGACGCCGACGAGGGCCTCCCGGAGCTCAGGGTCGACGAGCAGGACGGTGGCGCCCGAGTGGTCGACGATGTACGCGATCTCGGCCGCGTTGAGGCGGAAGTTGACCGGCACCAGGATGCGGCCCCAGCCGCTCACGCCGAAGAAGGAGGTGAGGAGACGGGCCGAATTGTGGCTGACGACGGCCACCCGCTCGCCCTGGGCCACCCCGAGGTCGTCGAGCCCGGCGGCCTGGGCCCGGGCCCGCTCGGCCATGTCGGCGTAGCTGACCGATCCCCACGGCTCGGCCGGCTGGTCCGGCTCGTCGACGACGGCCACCCGATCGCCGTACACCCGCTCGGCCCGATACAAGAAGTCGAGAACGCTGACCGGTACCTTCACGAACGCATCACTACCACGCAAACTCGACGCACTGGGCACCGCATACCGGTGCTGGGTGCGTCGAGTTCAGCTCTTCCGGGCCGCGGCCAGGGCGGCGTGGGCCGCGACGTCATGCAGGAAGCCGGACCGCAGGTCGGGCTCGTCGATCCGGCCGGCGAAGTCGTCGAGGTAGGCGGGCCCGGCCGCCAGGGCATCGGCCGCCCGCAGGTCGCCGGCCTCGGCCAAGATCTGCCAGCAGGTCAACAACACGTCGCCGGGCCGGAGCCCTCCCTCGCGTGCCTGCCCTTCGAGCTGGTCGACTTCACGGTTCTGTCCCAGACGCTCGGAGCATGGCGAGGCCCCGACCCAGAAGGCCCGGGCCTCGAAACCACGGTGACCAGCTTGCGCTGCTCACCGGTCATGCGGGCCACGAGCGTGGCCCGCTTCTCCCGCAACGGCGCGGTCGCCGTGTCGACGACGTCGTCGCCAAGCGATGGTCGCTGCGCCTCGAGCGCGGCGATGGCGCGTTCGATCGATTCGACGTCGTCCAACTCACTCAGCCGTCTGTCACCCCGCAGGTTCCGCCGTGGATCCCAGCCTGGAGATGCGATCTGCGTTCGCACCGGCGGCCTACGCTCGGCTCCCGATGACCGGGACCGGGGCCGAGCAACCGCCGCCGGCCGACGTCGACCGGGAGCCCGATCCGCGCTTCACCCTGGCCAACGAGCGGACGTTCCTCGCCTGGATTCGCACCTCGCTCGCCCTCATCGGCGGGGGGTTGGCCGTCGCCGCCTTCCTGCCCGAGTTCGACGTGCCCGGCGGGGGACAGGTGCTCGGCCTCCCCCTGGTCGCGTTCGGCGGTCTGGTGGCCATGGTCTCGTACCGGCGCTGGGGCCACAACGTGCGGGCGCTACGTGCCGGGCAGCCGCTGCTGCACGACCGACTCCCCGCCGTGCTGGCGGCGGGCGTGGTGGTCGCCGCCCTGCTCTCGGTCCTCCTCCTCGTCGTCGTCGGCCGGCCGGGGTGAGACGACGGGGAGCCCGGCGTCGGCGAGGAGCTCCGTCATCCTGCGGGCGTTGCGGACGGCGTGATCACCGACCGCGTTGCGGAAGACGACGTGCACCGTGTCGGACTCTTCGGCCAGCTGCTCGATCCGGTCGACCCATGGCGCGAGCGCGCGCATCGGGTAGGAGTAGTCGGCGGCGGCGGCCTGGCGCGTCAGTCCGGGCTTGGCCCGACCGCGACCGTGGAACCGCACCACGGCGAGCTCGCGTCTGGTGGCGACCGCCAGCGGGGGGACCGAGCCCTTGTCCCCTGGGACGGTGTCGACGCTGACCAGCGGGATGCGGTGCTGCTCGAAGAGGCCGATCGTCTCGTCGATGTTGTCCTTCTCGAACCACGTGTGGTTCCGGAGCTCGACACAGACGGGCAGCGGCGAGGCCCGTTCGGCGCACTCGACGACGTAGTCGCGATTGGCCCGCTTGATCGTGAACCACGGAGGGAACTGGAACAGCAGGGCGCCGAGCCTGCCCGCCCGAGCCAACGGCCTGAGCACGGTGGTGAACCTCTCCCAGACGACATCGATGTCGGCTGGATCGAGGTGGCTCAGGTAGACGCGTCGTTTGCCGGCCGGCGCCGCGCCCTCGGGCAGTGCCTTCGGGTCGGTCGGGTGTTGGGTGAGGAGCGAGAACGCCTTGACGTTGAAGGTGAAGTCGTCCGGCGTGCGGTTGATCCACGCGTGGATGACCTCGGTGGTCGGCAGGAGGTAGTAGGTCGAGTCGACCTCGACCAGCGGGAAGTGATCGGCGTAGTACCGCAGGCGGTCCTCGGCGCTGGTGGTGCCCTTCGGATACCAGCCCGACCGCACCAGTGTCCTGTCGGTCCACGATGCGGTGCCGACGAGGATGCCTGCCATCCCTCAGGCGTAGCACGGCAGGGTAGGTTCATCGGGTTCGATTGACCGTCCGCGACGACGTCGCCGCGCTCATCGCCGAGAGCGATCTGATCGACCTGCACGTCGAGTCCTTCATCTGGACCCGGCTGTTCGGCTACCAGATCGGCGTGGCCCACGAGCGGACGCCACTCGGCGACCGCTACTTCGGCCACGCCGACCTGCCCCGCGCCCGGGCCGCGGGCGTGACCGGTCTGGTGATGAGCATCGCGACCAATCCGTTCCGGTCGGTCACCGGCCGGAGGTCGGCGCTCGAACGCAACCTGGCCCAGCTGCGCCGGCTGCTCGCGGGCAACGACGCCGCGGTGGTGTCCGACACGGCCGGGTACCGGCGGGCCCGGGCCGACGGACGGCTGGCGTGCTTTCTCGCGCTCCAGGGCGGCAACGCCACCACCGCCGACGATCTCGGCCGGCCCGAGCTCGCCGACGTGTCGCGCATCACGCTCGTCCATCTGACCCGTTCGAAGCTCGGATCGACCAGCGCCCCGAGCGGGGGGCGGGGCGGCCTGACGGCCGAGGGCAGGCGGGTCGTCGAGGCCATGGCCGAGCGGTCGATCATCCTCGATCTGGCCCACGCCAGCCCCCGCACCTTCTGGGACGCGCTCGACGTCCACCCGCCCGACCGCCCGGTGATCGTGTCGCACACCGGTGCCTCGGCCCAGCAACCGTCCTGGCGCAACGTCGACGACGACCAGATCCGAGCCGTCGCCGACCGGGGCGGCGTGGTCGGGGTCATGTTCCACCGCGGCTTCCTCGCCCGCCCGGCCCGCCTGGCCCGCGCCGCCGACGTCGCCCGCCACGTCGAACATGTCGTCCGGGTCGGCGGCGAGGACTGCGCGGCCATCGGCAGCGACTTCGACGGGACGATCGTGCCTCCACCCGATCTGGCCGACGTGCTTGCCCTGCCCCGCCTCGTCGAGGCCATGCTCGACCGCGGCGTGGGTCGGGGTGCGGTCGCCAAGCTGCTCGGCGCCAACTACCTGAGGGTCGTCGACGCTGTCCGCGCCTGAACCGGTTCAGAGCCGGATCGTGAGTCGCTCCTCGCGCCGCGGCTCGGCCGCGGGCTCGCCCCGCTCGGCCCGGCGCAGCAGCCGAAGGATGTGCGGTCCGAGGAGGTCGATGCGGGTGCTGCTGAACTGCTCACCGCCGAAGCGCCTGATGTTCGCGGTCTGGTGGCGCAGCACCCAGGCGTCCTGGCGCAGGATGTAGCCCGCGATCGGCGTCACCAGGGCCCGGACGAGCCCGGCCGGCAGGCGCGATCGGAAGGTGACCGCGGCGTGCAGCGCGGTCTCGAAGTCGCCGATCGGCGTGTACGCGGTCGTGATCACGAGGTGGTTGTCGCCCAGCCGGTACTCGACCTGGGCGATCGACGGAAGGATGAACCGGTCGACGTGCTCGACCTCGCCGCCCTCGGGTGCCAGCAGCCGGGCCGCCGCGCCTTCTGGGCGGGGCTCGCCGACGAAGACGGCTTCGACCCGGTCGTCGGCGTGGCGGACGGTGACCTCGATCGGCACCGGGTCCCGTCCGCCCCGGAACAGGCCGCGGTGGAGGTAGGCGGTGTGGGGCACGTCGAGGGTGTTCTCGAGGGCGGCGTGAAGGGTCGCATCGACGGTGAGGCTGCGGCGGACGGTCGAGTAGCCGGCGTCGTCGACGTTGGGCAGGGCGAGCGGTGCGTCGCCGACCGGCGGATCGTGGGTGGGGACGACCCACACGAAACCGTCGCGCTCGAGGATCGGGAAGGTCTCGACCCGGCGGGCGGGCTTGTCGACCCCGTCATCGGTCAATCCGGGCACGGCGACGCACAAGCCGTCGTCGTCGAACCGCCAACCGTGATACCGGCACTCGAGCTCTCCGGCCCGCACCGTGCCGAGGGAGAGCGGCATGTTGCGGTGCGGGCAGCGGTCGAGCACGGCCACCGCCCGCCCGTCGCGTCCCCGGAACAGGGCGAGGCGCAGGCCGAGGACGATCCGGCCGATCGGCGTAGTGTCGAGCTCGGTCGACAGGCAGGCGACGTACCAGTGGCGGGGCAGCCTGACGATCGAAAATCGACCGGTCGGCTGATGTCGCCCCACGTCCTCGGCCATCACGCCAACGTAGCGGCGTCATGGCCACCTCGACCCCGAGCCGCAGAGGTCGGTGTAGCCGTGCAACGGCGGCCGTCCGGTCAGGGCGCGGTAGCCGGCGAGGAGATTTGAGCACTCGTTGCACGGCGCGGGGATGTACGACGACCGGATGGGCCGGTCCATGAGCGCCCAGACCACGACCTCGGCCGGCTGCTCGGCGCCGTACTGGTGCCAGCGGTCGGGGTCAGAGCCCCACCAGTCGGTCAGCCTGCGGACATCCAGGAAGGCGGCCCGCTCGCGACCGGCGAGGTGGTGGCTGTCCCACGCGTGGCCCAGTTCGTGGAGGATGAGGAACTCGAGGACCTCGTCGGTGCGCGGGGTGCAGATGTCGATCGTGGATCGGGCTTCGCGGCGAAGGTGCCACCCGGGCTTGCCGTTGCAGTCACGCCTCGACTCGTGATGGGCGAAGTCGATGCCGGGGAGCGGAAGGTCGGCTTGGTCGAAGAGCTCGAGCGCCCACTCGATGACCGCGCGAGGATCGTGAGGAACAGGAGGGCGACGGTGATGCGGTGGCCGACCATGCCCGAACGGTCCGCTCGCACGGCCTCGGCGATTGCGTCGGTTGACGCAGAGTTGATGTGACTTCTGCCGGGGGATCGACGGGATCTGCTACAACTCCGGCCCGGTGAGGGTCGTGGTGCTCTACGAGAGCCGGACGGGCAACACCCGAAGGGCCGCCGAGCTCCTCGGGGGCGCGGCCGGGGCTCGCGGCCACGCGGTCGGGGTGTACCGGGTGCGCGACTTCGACTTCAAGGAACTGGCCCTGGCCGACGCCGTGTTCATCGGCACCTGGTGTGACGGTCTCATCGTCGTCGGACACCGGCCCGGGAGCGCCCGCCAGCTCGACCGGCACCTCCCCGTGCTCGACGGCAAGCAGGTCGGTGTCTTCCTCACCTATGCCGTCAACCCGGGCAAGGGGCTGCGGAAGCTGGCCCGGTTGGTGGAGGGCAAGGGGGCCGAGGTCGTGGCCGGCCGCACCTACCGCCGAGATCGGCTCGACGATGCCTCGGCCATCGCCAGCCTGGTCGACGCGGTCATCTACAGCCCCTCGGCCGAGCCGGCCGACGTGCCGTAGACGACGCCCGACGCCTCCTGCACGGGCACGCCCAGCGTGACCGCCCGGTAGGTGGCGACGGCGGCGGCCTCGAGGTTGGCCGCCCGACTGAAGGCGAGATCGAACGAGTCGGCGACGACCACGCAGCCATGGTGGGCCAGCAGGACGACATCGGCGCCGGCGAGTTCGGCCGCCACGGCGTCGGCCAGCTCGGCGGAGCCGGGGGGCAGGAACGCGACCTCCCCCAGCCGGCTGAGGTAGTAGGCGTGGTCGGTCGTGATCCGGCGTATGGGTAGCCCGAGGGCATGGAGGAGCGTCGCCATGGGTGGGTGCAGGTGCACGCAGACATCGGCATCGGGACGAGCCGTGAACGCCGCCAGGTGGAGGGGCAGTTCGCTCGTCGGCCGCTCGCACCCGCCGACGACGGTCCCGTCCGTCCTCACGCCAACGAGGGTGGACGGATCGAGCTCGTCGAGGGCCCATCCCATGGGGGTCACCAGCAGCTGGTCGGCGCCTGGGCGCCGGGCGGCGAGGTTTCCGCCGGCCGCCACGACGAGTCCGGCGGCCACCACCCGCCGGCCGAGCGCTACCATCCCGTGCGCGACGGAGTCACCCACGGGTCAGGCCCCCTGCTGCCGAATGACGCGGTCCTCGGTGACGATCGCGGTCACCAAGTCGGACGGCGTGACGTCGAAGGCCAGGTTGAGCGCCCGGGCTCCGGGCGGGGCGGCCCGCACGCCCGACCACTCGAACACCTCGTCGTCGGCTCGGGCTTCGATCTCGACATCGGCCCCCGTGGCCGTGGCCCCGTCGACGGTCGACTCCGGCGCGGCGACGACGAACGGGACGCCCGCCCGGGCCGCGGCCAGGGCCAAGGGGTAGGTGCCGATCTTGTTGACCACATCGCCGTTGGAAGCGATCCGGTCGGCGCCCACCACCACCGCGTCGACCAGCCGCCGGGCGATGACCGTCGGCCCGGCGCCGTCGACCACCACCCGGTAGTCGACGCCGAGCTCCTCGAGCTCCCACGCGGTGAGCCGGCTGCCCTGGAGCAACGGCCGGGTCTCGTCGACGTAGACCATGCCGAGCTGGCGGCGTTGATGGAGCGACCGGACGACGCCGAGGGCCGTCCCCCACTCGACGGTGGCCAGGCTGCCGGCGTTGCAGTGCGTGTGGAGCCTGATGCCGGGCGGCGCCGCGCCGACCAGCTCGCGCAGGAGGTCGGCGCCGCGTTCGCCGATGGCGCGATTGGCCGCGACGTCCTCGTCGACGACGGCGAGCGCCTCGCCGAGCACGGCGGCCTCGTCCCACGGCTGCGTGAGCCGGGCCGCGACCCGGTCGACCCCCCACGCCAGGTTGGCCGCAGTCGGCCGTGCCGTCCGGAGACGCTGCAACGTCGACGCCAGCCTGGCCTCGTCCCACTCCTCCCGCTCGGCCTGCCGGACGGCCAGGGCGACACCGAGGGCGCCGGCCGCACCGAGCGCCGGCGCGCCCCGCACCGCGAGGCGACCGATGGCCGCGACGAGCTCGTCGACCGAGTCGAGCTCGAGCGTTCGCAGCTCGTGCGGCAGCAGCGTCTGGTCGATGATCACGACGCGTCCGTCGCGCCAGTCGATCGTTCGCACCCTGTCAACTTACGACGCCGCGGTAGCGTTCCTCGATGGCCCGCATCGCCGTCCCGTTCCACCTGAACGAGCACCGCGACGTGCTGACGCTGCCGGTCGAACCCGAGCTCGTGCTGCACGAGCCGGTGCCCGCCGAGCCCACCTGGCGCGCACTCCTGCCGCTGTATGAGGAATTGGCGGCGGTCGTCGAGCGCGTCAACGGCGACGGGCCGCTCACCGTGTTCTCAGGCGACTGCTGTGCCTCGGTCGGTGTGCTGGCCGGGCTGCGTCGGGGAGGTCTCGAGCCCGGAGTGGTGTGGATCGACGCCCACGGCGACTTCAACACGCCGGCGACCACGATCTCCGGCTACGTGGGCGGGATGGTGTTGGCGTTCATCACCGGCCGGGGCGACGACGATGGCGTAGGAGCGCGACTCGGGCTGACGCCGGTGCCCGACGAACGTGTTGTGCTGGTCGACGGCCGCGACCTCGATCCGGCCGAAGCCGAGCTCATCGCCTCGACCGAGGTCCGTCGAGTTGCGCTCGACGAGGTCGAGGCCGTGCTGCGGGTAGCGTTGCCGACCGGTCCGCTGTTCCTGCACATCGACCTCGACGTCATCGACCCGTCGATCTTTCCCGGGCTGCTGTTCCCCGCGGCCGGGGGCGCCGACCTCGACGCAGTGCTGGGGGCGGCGGCCGCGGTCGTGAACACCGGCCGGCTGGTCACGACCTCGATCGGCTGCACGTGGCACCCGGACGAGAGCGATCCGGCGGTCTGCCGGGAGGTCCTGGCCGCCGTCCTCGGCGTCGTCGAGGGCGACGGCCGACCGGCATGAAGGTCGGGCTGTTCGTCACCTGTGTCGCCGACGTCGTCGCGCCCGACGCCGCGGTCGCGGCCGTCAGGGTGCTGCGGGCCGCGGGCCACGACGTCTCTGTGCCCCGTGACCAGACGTGCTGCGGCCAGCCGGCGTGGAACGCCGGCTTTGCCGAGGAGGCGGCCCAGGTGGCGAGGACGACCCTCGCCTCGCTCGACCAGGCCCTCGACGCCGGGGTCGACCGCATCGTCGGGCTGGCCGGGTCGTGCACGGCGATGGTGCGGGTGTTCTGGCCCGAGCTGTTCGAGGTGGTCGGCGATCACGACGCGGGTGCGCGGGCCAGGGCGGTCGGCGCCCGAGTGACCGAGTTCAGCGAGTTCCTCGCCGATGAGGGCCTGCCGGAGGCGGCCCGGCGCCCACCGGACGCGGCCTCCCCGCGGGTGGCCTACCACCACTCCTGCCACATGCTCAGGGAGCTGCGGATCAAGCAGCAGCCCGAGGCCGTACTCGACGCGGTGGGCTGTGAGCGGATGCGCTGGTCGGCCGACGACCGCTGCTGCGGCTTCGGGGGCACGTTCTCGATCAAGCTCCCCGAAACCTCGACGGCAATGGCCGACGACAAGCTGCGATCGATCGAGGAGTCCGGGGCCGAGGTTCTCGTCGGCGCCGACACCTCGTGCCTTCTGCACCTAGCGGCGCGGGCCGAGCACGAGGGCCGTCCGGTCGTGGCCAAGCACATCGCCGAGGTCGTCGCCGAATCGATGGACCGGTGAGCAACCCGCTCGACGACACCACGCTCCGTCACCGGACCCGCATCGCCGTCGACGACGGTCGGCTCAGGACCTCGCTGGCCAACGCCGTCGACCGCTTCGCCAGCCATCGCATGGCCCGCCTGCCCGAGCTGGGCGACGCGGACTCGCTGCGGCGGGCGGCCCGGGCCGTGCGGGCCGACATCCTGACCCGCCTGCCCGACCTCCTGGGCGAGCTGGCCGACAACGTCGAGAAGCACGGCGGCCAGGTGTGCTGGGCCTCGACCTCGGCCGACGCGACCGACTACATCACCGGCGTCGCCCGCCGCATCGGCGCCAAGACCGTCGTCAAGTCGAAGTCGATGGCTTCGGAGGAGATCCACCTCAACCAGGCCATCGAAGCGATCGGTGCCCGGGTGGTCGAGACCGACCTCGGGGAGTGGATCATCCAGCTCGCCAAGGAGCGGCCCAGCCACATCATCGCTCCTGCCGTCCACCGCGACCGCTACCAGGTGCACGACCTGTTCGCGGCGCTGCCCGGTGGCGACCGGCTCGAGCCGGTCCCGGAGGAGCTGGCCACCTTCGCCCGTGACCGGTTGCGGCGAGAGTTCCTGGCCGCCGACCTCGGGATCTCAGGAATAAACTTCGGCGTGGCCGAGGGTGGCTCGCTGGTGCTGGTCACCAACGAGGGCAACGGTCGGATGTGCACGTCGCTGCCCAAGGTGCACGTGGCCGTGATGGGCATGGAGCGGGTCGTGGCCACCTGGGACCAGCTCGACCTCCTGCTCAACCTGCTCGTGGCCTCGGCCACGGGCCAGGTGCTCAGCTCGTACACCAGCATCCTGCGCGGGCCCCGCCGCCCGGGCGAGGCCGACGGGCCGGACGAGCTCCACCTCGTCATCCTCGACAACGGCCGCAGCGACATCCTCGGCGGGGAGCTGCACGAGATCCTGGCCTGCATCCGCTGCGGCGCCTGCCTCAATGTGTGCCCGGTCTACCGCCAGGTGGGCGGGCACGCCTACGGCGGCGTCTACTCCGGTCCGGTCGGTGCCGTCCTCACCCCGCTGCTCGAGCGGGGAGCAGGCCATGCCGCCGAGGTGGCCAACGCCTCGTCGTTGTGCGCCGCGTGCATGGACGCCTGCCCGGTCGGGATCCCCCTGCAGGACCTGCTGCTGACGCTGCGCCGGCGCAACCGGCCCTCGGCCCCGGTCACGACGCGGGCGGCATGGAAGGCCTGGGCCGCCGCCTGGTCGAGCCCGACCCGCTACCGGGCCTCGATCAAGGCGGGCGCATGGGGCCGTCCGCTGTCGGGACTCGGGGCCTTCCTGCCCGGGGGCCGCCGATGGGCCGAGGGGCGGACCATGCCGAAGCCGGCCCGGCGCAGCTTCCATGACCTCTGGGAAGCGGGCGAGGTCTGAGCGTGGAGACCGGCGACCGGGTGGCGTTCCTCGACCGGCTGCGGGCTCGGCTGGCCGACGGCGTCCCCGAGAACATGGTGCACCCGCTGCCTCCGCCGGTCACCGACGTCCCCGTGATCACACCGACCAACCTCGATCCCGAGGATCTGCCGGGCACGTTCGCGGCCATGGCCACGAGGGTCGGGATGCAGGTCCATCGCATCGCCCCGTTCGACGAGCTGGTGCCCCTGTTGGCCGCCATGGTCGAGGATCGGCAGATCAGAACGGCGGTGGTCTCGGCCGACGCCGACGCCCGGGCCGCGGGCGAGATGCTCGAGGTGTTCGGTGTCGAGGTCAAGCCGCTGCGCGTCGCCGACGCGGCCGAGGCCGATCTCGGCGTCACCGGCGCGACGATCGGCATCGCCGCCACCGGCTCACTGGTGCAGGCGTCGGCGCCGAGCGGCGGCCGGACGGCCAGCCTGCTGCCCACCGCTCACCTGTGCGTGATCAGAGAGGAGCAGCTGGTGGCCACCACCCGCGATGCCATCCGGTGGGTGGCCGACGAGGGCGAGTCCTCGAACGTCGTGTTCGTCACCGGGCCCAGCCGGTCGGCCGACATCGAGCAGCTGCTCGTCACCGGCGTCCACGGGCCGACCACGGTCGACGTCGTGCTCGTTGCCGGCTGAGGGGGTAGGAAGGGTACGAACGCAGCGGATGGGATCGGTGCCGGCGAAAGGGGAACGCCATGTCCGAGCGGCTCGACCTCGATGTCGACGGTGAACGAACCGAAGCGGTGCCGACCCGCCGTCCGTCGGCGCGGGTGCCGGCGCTCGACGACGATCGGCCGGCCGATCCCGACGTGGAGGAGGTCCTGGAGGCGGGCGCCGACCTCCCGGCCGACGAGCAGGAGGTCCCGCTCGACGACGAGCCGTGAGCCGGCGACCAGTTTGCCGGCCCGGCTAGGGCGTGACCTCGACCCAGTCGGGTGACGCTTCGCCCGGCCGGTACGGGGAGTCCAGGCGCTTGGCGATCAGGCCGTCGAGTCCCTGCAGGCGCGCTGCGGCCAGGAGCGCCTGGCCGTCACCGGGGTGGGCCGACGGGGTGCGCCATGCCGGACCGTCCAGCTTGAGGTCCTCGAGCTGTTCCCGACGGTCGGTCCACGGCGCCTCGAGGATGGGATGGCCGTCGAACCAGAGCACATCGAAGAGGACGGCGGCGGCCGGTTGGTCGCGAGCCAGCCGGCGCACGGCGCTTTCGCTGGCCGCCGCCAAACGGCGATCGATCGACGCCCGGTCGCCGTTCGTGGGAACGAGCAGCGAGTCGAGCACGACCTCGACCGAGCCGAGCGCCCGGCCGATCCTGCGCACCTCGGGAAACGCCTGCGAAACGGTGCGCCCGTCCGCGTCGAACAGGTCGACCGCCCCGGTGGAGGCGGCGATGATCGTGCGCAGCCCGGACCAACCGACCTCCCAGGCCCATGCGTCGTCCTCCGGCGCAGGACCGGGCGTGGCGAGCATGGGGCGCAGATCGGTCGGCACCGGCTCGCGGGTCGGGTCCTCGGGCGGATCCATCCGGTGGATGATCCAGTCCCGGCCCCTGGTCTCGAACAGCGCATAGCGCCCTCGGGCCCGCTCGCCGTGCAGCACCACGACCGCCTTCTTCGGCTCCCACTTCTCGGTCTGGTACCACCCGGTGTCCCACACGAACATGTGGCCGGCGCCGTACTCCCCCTCGGGGATGTCGCCCTCGAAGCTCAGGTACTCGATCGGGTGGTCCTCGGTGTGGACCGCCAGATGGTTGTCGTCTGGGCGCAACGGCAGGCACCGCGGCAGCGCCCACGAGGCGAGGACGCCGTCGCGTTCGAGCCGGAGGTCCCAGTGCAGCCGGGTGGCGTCGTGCTGCTGGACGGTGAAGCGGGGCGCCCCCTCCGGCGCCTCGGACGGCTCGGCACCCGAGGGCTCCGGCGTGCGGGCGAAATCGCGCTTGGCGTGGTAGCGCTCGAGCGGCGGGCCTGGGTCGGTCACGCGGTGCTCCTGCTGGTGGCCATGCCCCCAGGGTCGCTGGCACTCCCGCACCGGCCCGTCGCTCGCTCGTTTCGCTCGCTCACGCGGTGCTCCTGCTCGGCCTGGGCGACCAACTCGTCGCGAAGAGCATGGTGTGGATCGCCAGCGCGTGGTCGAGCGCCTGATTGCGGTCAGATGCTCGCTCGTCCGCCGGGGCCAGCCAGTAGGCCCGGTCGAACTGACGCGGATCGATCTCGTCGAGGTGGACGACCTCCTCGATGCCGATCACCTTGGGTCCGTACGGTCCGTACGGTTCGATGGTTTCGAGCTCGTCCGGCTCGACGATCACGAATTGATCGCCGTCCAGCTCGTAGCCTTTCACGATCTGCTCGTACGGCACCTCGCGTCCGCTCTTCTCCGAGACTCTTCTGTTGCGGACCCTGGCGCCCGATCGGCGATCGAGCTGGTGGAATCGGACGGTCTGCGGGGCGGTGGCCCGGTACAGCTTGACCGGTAGGTTCACGAGGCCGAAGCTGACGCAGCCGCTCCAGATGGCGCGCACCCCCGCACGTCTACCCGAAACGGTGGCCGAAATCACGCAAGGAGGCAGCATCCGGTGAGCGAAGCCTTCACGCCACCCGAGCCGGGCGCGCCCTCCGACTACACGACGCTGGTCGAGATCCTGGCCGAGCTGGCAGAGGACGGGTTCGTCGAGAACTTCACCGTGACCCCGAATGGCAAGATCCGCTGCAGCCGTTGCGGCCACGTCGACGACCCGGCCGACATGTCGATGGTCGCCATCCGTCGGCTCGAGGGCGCCTCGGACCCAGACGACATGGTGGCCGCCCTCGCCCTGGTCTGCCCCGACTGCGGGGCCAAGGGCACGGTGGTGGTCAAGTACGGGCCGGGCAGTACCGAGGCGGAACAGGCCGTGCTGGACGCAGTGGAGGACGACCGACCGTCGTGAAGGGTTGGTGCGCCGCCCCATTCGACGGTGGCCGAGGTTGATCGTGGTAGAGGTCGGGTAGGGCTCGACGGTGCGAGACCAGTCGTCGCACTCGAGTACCGAAGTGGAGGAAACCGGGGATCAGGCGGGCGCGGCAACCGAGGGTGGTTCCCTGACCACCCCGGTCCGGTCCCTGCCCGTCCTCGGCGATGGTGACGGCGGGTATGAGGACGGCCAGCCGGCGGCCCTGGCGCTCCGGTCCGAGCCGGCCAGCGCCCGACTGGCGCGACGGTTCGTCGACCGGTGGTTGGGCGACGCATCGGGATCCAGAGTGGGGGACGACCTTCAGCTGGTGACGAGCGAGCTGGTCACCAACGCCGTGCGCCACAGCTCGCTGACCGGTCTTCGGATCAGCCGCGACGGTGACTGCGTCCTGCTCGAGGTCGACGACGAGGGCGGGGGCGAGCCGGTCATCGCCGATCGAGGGGCGCCCACCGCCCTGTCCGGCCGGGGCCTCGTCATCGTCGACCGGCTGGTGCACCGATGGGGTTGGTTGCGGCTTCCCGATGGAGGGAAACGGGTGTGGTGCGCGTTGTGCCCCGCTCTCAGCCGTAGGTCGTGAGTCGGGTAGCTTCAGCAACGACCCGGGCGCCTGTGCCCCCAGGAACGCCGAGCGCTTCATCGCCCTGGCCGAGCGCGCCGGAGCGGACCTGGCCCGCCCGTCCCCGTTTGCGCGCGTTTAGGTCTCATCTACCGACCCCAGTGCCCCTAAAGGTCAATTTGCGTCGGGTTCCGGTGGCTCGGGGGGGAGGCGGCGTTCGATCTCGAACTCACCGGTGGTCCGCAGCGAGACGGCGTCGATGCCGACCAGGCGTCCGCCGGAGAAGTGCAGCACCTGGGCCTCGTACGGCAGGCCGGTCTCGACCGTGAACGAACCGAGCCCGGTGGCGCCGGTCGAGCCGACGGTCAGCACGATGGCACCGTCGTCGCGTTCGGTGAAGGTGGTCTCGTGGGTGTGCCCGGCGATCACCAGCGGGACATCGACCCCGTCCGCCTGGGCCGGATCGTGGACGGCCACCACGTCGGGCTCGAGCTCGGCGGCGAGCGACTCCGTCTCGGCGCCCTGGCGGGCGAGGGCCTCGTCGAGCACCTCGTCGCTCACCTCGTTGCTGGCGGTGAACACGGGGTGGCCGACGCCCAGGATGTCGACGTTGCCGACGGTGAACACCGAGCCGTCGACGAGCACGAGCTGTCCGCTGTCGGCCAGGGCCTGGCGGATGCCGAAGGAGTCGTGGTTGCCGGGGATGAGGTAGTAGGGCGCCGGCATGCCGGCCAGCTGGTCGGAGAACCTGGCCTCCGGGGGCAGACCGAACGTGGTGAAGTCGCCGGTGTCGACGATGGCGTCGACGTCGAACCGCTCGGCCAGGTCGCGTGTGACCTCGAGCCCGACCGGGTTGAGGTGGATGTCGCTCACGTGGAGGATGTGCACCGTGCCCGGGCCGCGGGCGATCTCCTCGGTCGTTGCGCTGGCATAGAGGTCGCTGAGCTGGGCCGACAGCACGTCGATGCGGTTGCGGACCGCCTCGAAATCCTCGACGTACTTCTGGGCCGTCTCGATCAATCCCGGCGCCCGCTCCAGCGGGCCTTCGAAGCGGGGCTGGTCGGCGAACGCCTCCGGGTCGAACCGCAGCCAGGCCAGCCCCACGAGGACCCCGGTGGCGAGCAGGGCGCCGCCCGCGCCGGCGGCCACGAAGCTCCAACGCCGCCTCGGGATGACCGCGCCGACGGCGGCGCCGACGACCGCGGAGACCCCGAGGGTCTGGAGGACGAACCGCCGCACCAGCGGGGTCAGGTCGGACCGGACCGTCGCCTCGATCCGCTCCCGCAGCCGGGGCTGGCTGGCCAGGTCCTGGGCGGCGTCGATGTCGATGCGATCGACCCGTGCCGTGAGAGTCACGGGTGCGCCGTGGGTCGGCGCGGACACCGCCCCGAAGGGCGGCAGGCGCAGGACGGTCCTCGGCGGGCCGACGCGGGCCGTCAGCTCGATCGTCCCCGGCCCGACCGTGCCGGTCGAGCGCGAGGTGACGCCGAGGAGGACCACGGCGGCGACCGCGCCAAGGGCGGCGATCGTGACAAGCCGCCCGGCGCGGGTCAGACTCTTGGCCCGAAACCACCGCCGCAGCCGCAGCAGTCGTCGTCGGGGGGGCGGCCGGTCCTGCATGAGCCACCCATGTTGGCTGACTCGCTCCGGAGGGGGGTGGCAGAGATTGGTCAAGTGGAAACGGGGGGTGGGTCAGGACCAGATCGAGGATCGACGCGGCCAGGGGGGCGGCGGGCTCGGGTTCCCCTTCCCGACCGGCCAGGCGGGCGGCACGGGAGGGTCCCGGCTGCCGATCCCGATGCCGACCGGCAAGGGCGGCTGCGGCGGCGTCGTCGGGCTGGTCGTCGTCGTGGTCGTCGGCTTCTTCCTCCTCCGGGGCGGACTTGGTGGGGGCAACGCGCTCCTGCCCGAGGGTTCGCCCGAGCCGGACGAGATCGGCGAGTTCATGGGGTTCATCGTCGACGACATCCAGGACGAGTGGACCGAGATCCTGCCGGACCAGACGGGCAACGCCTACCAGGCCACGACCCTCGTCCGCTTCGAGGGCCAGGTCCAGACGGGGTGCGGGTTCGCCAGCTCGGCGGTCGGTCCGTTCTACTGCCCGGCCGACGGGAAGGTCTACGTCGACACCGGGTTCTTCAACGAGCTGTCCGACCGGTTCGGCGCGCCGGGCGACTTCGCCCAGGCGTACGTGATCGCCCACGAGTTCGGCCATCACGTCCAGAACGTCCTGGGCACGAGCGACCAGGTCAGGGCGGAGCAGCAGGCCAGCCCTTCGGTGGCGAATGAGCTGTCGGTCCGGCTCGAGCTCCAGGCCGACTGCTATTCCGGCATCTGGGCCAACACCGCCTTCGGCGACCAGCTCCTCGAGCCCGGCGACGTCGAAGAGGGGCTCGAGGCGGCCGCGGCCGTCGGCGACGACCGGATCCAGAGCCAGGGCAGGGGCCAGATCAATCCGGAGACCTGGACCCACGGCAGCTCCGAGATGCGCCAACGGTGGTTCACTACCGGCTACGAGCGCGGCCAGGTCGACGAGTGCGACACGTTCTCGCGGTCGGCCGACGTCGGCCTGTGAGGCGCCGGGGGGTCAAGAGCTAGGCTGACCTGTTCGCGAGCCAACGGCGGCTCGCATGCGTCGCCCGTCGGTCCACCACCGAGCCGCCGTGAGGAGAGATGGTCGCCAATCCCTGGGGCTTCGTTCGCCACCCCCGAGTCGACTTCCGCAAACGCCCGGTGTCGGAGCGGCTGCGCGACTGGCGGGTGGTGCTCGAACCGCCGGCGTCGGAGGTCGCCCGCAACCAGGCCGTGCGGTGCATGGACTGCGGCGTCGCCTTCTGTCACGCCGGCTGCCCGTTGGGGAACCTCATCCCGGAGTGGAACGAGCTGGTGGCCAGGGACGACTGGCGGGCCGCGATCGACGCCCTCCACGCCACCAACAACTTTCCCGAGTTTACCGGCTGGCTCTGCCCTGCGCCCTGCGAGCCGGCCTGCGTGCTGACGATCAACAGCGACGCGGTCACCATCAAGCAGATCGAGCTGGGGATCATCCAGCGGGCGTGGAGCGAGGGGTGGATCGAGCCCGTGGTGGCGACGGTCAGGACCGGCCGGCGGGTGGCCGTCATCGGCTCCGGTCCTGGTGGTCTGGCCGCGGCGCAGCAGCTGGCCCGGGCCGGACACTCGGTCACCGTGTTCGAGCGCGACGACCGCCTCGGGGGGCTCCTGCGCTACGGCATCCCCGACTTCAAGATGGACAAGGCGGCCATCGACCGGAGGCTCGACCAGCTGGCGGCCGAGGACGTCGCGTTCCGGACCGGCGTCGACGTCGGGGCCGACCTCACCGGCGCCGATCTGCGGGCCGAGTTCGACGCGGTCGTGCTCGCCACCGGCGCCCTGGCCCCTCGCGAGGTCGCCCTTCCCGGCCGCCACCTGGCCGGCGTCCACCAGGCCATGGAGTACCTGCCGATGGCCAACCGGGTACAGGCCGGCGACATCGACGCCCCGGCGATCAGCGCCGAGGGCCGGCGGGTGGTGATCATCGGCGGCGGCGACACCGCCGACGACTGCCTGGGCACGGCGAACCGGCAGGGGGCGATCGAGGTCCACCAGCTCGACCACAACCCCCGCCCGCCGGACCGGCGCGACGGCGACGTCAACCCGTGGCCCCAGGTGCCGAAGGTGCACAAGCTGTCCCCCGCCCGCGAGGAAGGCGTGGAAGAGGAGTGGGCCATGGAGACCATCGAGTTCGTCGGTGACGACGCCGGCCGGGTCGCCGCGGTCCGGGTGGTGACGGTCGAGCGCCGCTACGAACCGGACGGGTTCCGGCGGTTCGTCACCGTCGACGACTCGGGCGCCGACATCCCGGCCGACCTCGTGCTCCTGGCGGCCGGGTTCGTCGGGACCGACGCCATACCCCTCCTCGACCAGCTCAAGGTGGCGGTCGACCCGGCCCGGGGCACCGTCCTGGTCGACGAGACGTGGGAGACGTCGGCGCCCGGCGTGTTCGCCTGTGGCGACGCCCAACGGGGGGCGAGCCTGGTCGTGTGGGCCATCGCCGAGGCCAGGGCGTGCGCCGCGGCCGTCGACGCGTACCTGATGGGTGACAGCGCCCTCCCGGCGCCGGTCACCCCGAACAGCCGCGCCCTCTGACCGTGCGGGGGCGGCTGATCACGCCCGCGTTCGCGCTGGTCACCGCGTCGGCCCTGTCGTACTTCATCGGGTTGGGGGCGCTCATCCCCGTCCTTCCGCTGTATGTCGAGGGCGACCTCGACGGGAGCGCCTTCGCCGTCGGCGTCGCGGTGGGGGCGTTCGCGGTGACCGCAGCCGTCCTCCGGCCGCTCGTCGGCCGGATCGGCGACCGGCGGGGCCGTCGGCCACTGATCGTTGGCGGGGCGCTCATCGTCGGCGCCTCGGTCCTGCTCTATGGGGTGGTCGAGAGCCTGGCCTGGCTCATCGTGATGCGGCTGTTGAGCGGTGTCGGCGAGGCCGCGGTGTTCGTCGGGGCGGCCACCGCGGCCCAGGACCTGGCCCCCAGGGAACGGCGGGGTGAGGCCGCTTCCTACTTCTCCATCGCCATCTACGGAGGGTTGGCCATCGGCCCGGTGCTGGGCGAGACCGTCCGGCACGCGGCCGGTCCGTCGGAGGTATGGCTCGTGTCCGCCGTTTTCTGCCTGCTGGCCGCCGTCCTCGCGATCGGCATCCCGTCGGGCCTCGGTGGGGCCGAGGCCGGTGCGCCCGATGGATCGCTCGAGCACACCGCCGGCGGCTCGTTCTGGCGGCGCTATCTGCACCCGGCGGCGATCCGTCCCGGTTTCGTCCTGGCCCTCGCGACCACCGGGTTCGCCGCCTTCGCGGCCTTCCTGCCGTTGTATGTCGACCAGGTCGGCCTGGCCACGTCGGGCACGGTGTTCGCCGTCTACTCGGTCCTCGTGTTGGCCGTGCGGATCCTGGGCGGCCGGCTGCCCGATCGGCTCGGGCCCATCCGCGCCTCCACCATCGCCCTGGTCCTCCAGGCCGTCGGCTTCGTCGTGCTCGCCGCGGTCCCGAGCGTCGCCGGCCTGTACGCCGGCACGGTGGTCTATGCCTTGGGCGTTGCGCTGCACTTCCCGTCGCTGATGCGCCTGGTGGTCGACGCCGCCCCCGAGCGGGAGCGGAGCCACGCGGTGGCTACGTTCACCCTGTTCTTCGACGTGGCCCAGGGGGTCGGGGCCGCCGTCCTCGGCGTGCTCGTCGCCCTCTCGGGGGAACGGGCCGCGTTCGCCGCCTCGGCCGTGCTGGCCGTGGTTGCGGTGGTGATCCTGCGCCGCAACGTGGCGCCGGGGGTGGGCCCGATCACCGAGGACGAGGCGGAGCTGGTGGACGAGACCGTGCCCGATCCGTTGTTCGACTGAGCGACGACCAGGTCTCCTACGGGTCGTCGGCGCCGTTCGACTTCATCCGCTGGACGAACACCTGAGTGGCCACCGTGCGACCGACGGTGCGGTCGTGGCCGTCGACCGACAGCACCATGGGCCCGTCGAACGGGTGCTTCTCGCGCACCTCGACCCGCCCGCCGGGGCGGAGGCCGAGCCGGTCGAGGAACGAGACGACCTCTGGGTCGGTCGACCCTGGCACCGCGACCACCGCCACGTCGCCCGGTTCGAGGTCGTAGAGCGGCGGCAGTTCGGGCAGGTCTGCCGTCTCCGGCTCGGGGATCGGGAAGCCGTGGGGGCAGGTCTCGGGCCGGTCGAGGGCCAGGTAGATGCGGTCCTCGACCTCCTGGGGCAGGTCGTGTTCGAACGTGGTGGCCAGCCGGTCGGCCTCGTTCCACTTGTAGCCGAGCATGTCGGACAGGAAGCGCTCGACGATCCGGTGCCGGCGGATCGTGGCCACCGCGGCCCGCCGCCCGGCCTGGGTCAGGCGGACGCCCTTGTAGAGCTCGTGCTCGGCCAGGCCCCGGTCGGCGAGCCGCTTCACGGTGGTGGTGATCGTGCTCGGGCTCACGTGGAGCCGGTCGGCCAGCCCGCCGGTCTGGGCCGACGCGTCACCCGCGGTCAGCCGGTAGATGGCCTTGAGCGTCTCGCGCTCGGACCTGGTCAGCTTGGGCTCCATGCCGGCAGCAACGTATTTTTCGGTGCCGCGAAAAGTCAAAGCCGCCCATTCTCGACGCAGCCATGGTCGAATTTCGACCGTAGATGCGTCGAGTTGCGCTAGCCCGAGCGGTCGGGGCCGGCCCGCTCGATCGCGACCCGCAGCAGCACCCGGCGCTCCTGCTCCATGGCGGTCCGGTACTCGTCCCAGTCGGGGTGCTCGCCCGCGTCCCGGCGGTAGTAGTCGACGAGCGGCTCCATGGCCTCGGGCAGCGAGACGACCTCGGCCGTGCCGTCGACCTGGATCCACTCGCCGTACCAGCCGTCGGCGACCACGCACAGCGACACCCTGGGGTCGCGCCTGATGTTCTTGGTCTTGATCGCGGTTTCCCGGCTGCTCACCGCCGCCCGGCCCTCGGCGTCGACGACGGCGAGCACGGGCGACATCTGGGGCGAGCCGTCGCGCCGGCGGGTGGCCAACAACGCACGGTGGTGCTGTCGCAGGAACTCCTGCGCCTTGGTGATGTCCATGGGGCCATTGTGCCGTCCTACGCTGCGGGCGATGTCGTTGCGGGACGACCGGGAGCGGGACCCAGGGCTGCCGATCAAGCTCCAGCCCTGCTCGAACGGCGAGTACGTCCCCAGGCCGATGAGCGAGGTCGCCCGTCAGGCGATGCGCCGGGCCCGGCGCCTGAGCGACGACAACGCCCGGCGGATCGGCATGAGCCGGCGCGAGTTCCTGCTCTCGGCGGCCGGCGCGGCCACCGGGCTGTTCGCCCTGGCCGCCTGCTCGCGCGAGTCCGGGGGCGGCGAGGGCGGCCGGATCACCGTCCCGCCCGAAGCCACCACCGAACCGACGGTGGCCGAGGAGGCGCTCGGAACACCTGAGTTCGTCTTCGACGTCCAGACCCACTTCCTCGAGTTCGACGCCATCCCGCCGTCGTCGAACTTCTTCGGCGCCGGCTTCCCCCAGGCCGGCTGCGGCGAGGCCGATGCGCGCGACTGCTTCAGCGTCGAGCACTGGATGGAGGAGGTCTTCCTCCGCAGCGACACGACCATGGCCGTGATCTCGGCCATTCCGGTCGTGGGCGAGGCCGACCCCCTCTCGATCGAGATCATGGCCCAGGCCCTCCGCACGGCCAACGAGTTGTGCGACGACGGGCGGGTGCTGATACAGGGCCACGCCGTCCCCGACGTCGGACCGGTCGAGGCCGCCCTGCTCCAGATGCAGCAGATCGCGTCGACCCATCCGATCGCGGCGTGGAAGGTGTACACCCACTCGCCCAACGGCTGGTTCTTCGACGACCGCGACCCGGAAGGGTTGCCGGTGGGCGACGCCTTCCTCGAGAAGGTCGAGGAGATCGGTGTGCCGGTCGTCGCCGTCCACAAGGGACTGTCAGGGGGCGCGACGTTCGCCTCACCCGTCGACATCGGCCCGGCCGCGGTCAACCACCCCGGGATCCAGTTCCTCGTGTACCACTCCGGCTTCGAGAGCGGCGTCGCCGAGGGGCCGTACGACCCGGACGGCCAAGGCGTCGACCGGCTGGTGCGCAGCGCGCAGGACGCCGGCATCGGGCCCGGCGGCAATGTCTACGCCGAGCTCGGCTCGACGTGGCGCAGCGTGATGGGCTCGCCCGACGAGGCGGCCCATCTCCTCGGCAAGCTGCTCGCCGCGTTCGGGGCCGACAACGTGCTCTGGGGGACCGACTCGATCTGGTACGGCTCGCCCCAGGACCAGATCCAGGCGTTCAGGGCGTTCGAGATCACCGAGCAGTTCCAGGACCAGTTCGGCTATCCCGCGCTCACCCCCGACGTGAAGGCGAAGATCCTCGGGGGGAACGCGGCCAGGCTCTACGGCGTCGAGCCGACGACGGTGCCGTGCCGGTTCAGCCCGGACGACCTGCAGGGGCTGCGGCGCGATTCTGCCCTCGACCACCGCACGTACGGGCCGCTGACCCAGGCCGACATCTTCAGGACCTTCACCCACGACCACCCGTGGGTCGTCGCCTGAAGCTTCCACCGGCGAGGACCCGGCCGGCGAGCAGCTCGACCATCAACCGCCGCACCATGCGGGGGCGTGACACCGGTTCGAGGAGCAGGTCCCTGGGCGGGCCGAGGAACACCAGGTTCGACTGGAAGAGCGGCGTCATCATCCGGCTCATCCAGGTGTAGAACCACACGTGGGCCCGCCGGGCGGCCTGGTACGCGGCCAGCGCGGCGCGCAGGTCGGCCGCCCCTTCGATCGCATCGGCCAGCGCCGCCGCGTCGAGCAGGGCGAGGTTGGCGCCCTGGCCCAGCTGCGGGCTCATGGCATGGGCCGCGTCGCCGACGAACACCAGCCGGTCGTCGGCATGGAGTCGCCGCAGCACCACGTCGCGGTACTCGGCGTGGACCAGCTGGCCGGGTTCGGTGATCTGATCGAGCACCTCGTCGCCTTCGGGCGTCAGGCGCCGGATCTCGTCCTTGAACCCGTCGAGCCCGCGCCGGTCGAGCTCGTCGACCCTGCGGTTCTCGACCGACCAGTACAACGACACGCGCCGCGGCCCGTCGGCGGCCGATCCGGTCGGCAGCAGCCCGAACGTGACCCTGGTGCCCCGGTAGTGTTGATAGAGCACTGTGGAGTGTCGATCACGGGTGTCGTCGACGATGGCCCAGATCGCGCCCCATGGATGCTCCTTGTCCCGACGGACCAGGTCGGTCGACCGTCGGACCTGCGAGCGGGCGCCATCGGCCGCCACCACGAGATCGAACGGGCCGTGCCGCCGGCCGGCCACGTCGCCCAGCCAGCACCTGGACGATTCCCCGCGGCCACCGTGACCTCGACGCCGAGCCTGAGCTCGATCTCGGGAGCGATGCCGAGGCCATCGACGAGGGTGTGGAACAGGAGACCGCGGTGGACCCCGAGGGCGTGCTGACCGGGCGTCACGTCGCCGTAGCCGAAGTCCATGACCGGCCGGCCCCGGTGGGAGACGGCGTAGACCCGGTCGATCACCGAGCTGCCGGCCGCCACCCGGTCGAACAGCCCGAGCCGGCGCAGCACGCCCTGGCCGGTGGGCTGCAGCAGGATGCCGGCCCCGACGGGCTGCGGGTCGGGAAACCGCTCGAACACCGTGACCTCGTGGCCGAGCCGGCCGAGGAATCGGGCCGCGGCCGGGCCCCCGGTGCCGCAGCCGACCACCGCGACCCTGAGGTGGGGGACGGCCATGATGCTTGGGGCTCAGGCCGGCGGCGACAGGAAGGCGGTCAACGCGTCGGCGAGCCAACCGGCATCGGCCGAGCCCATGAGCTCGCGGGCCGAGTGCATGGCGAGCATCGGGGCGCCCACGTCGACCACCGCCACCCCGAGCTCGGCTGCGGTGACGGGTCCGATGGTCGATCCGCAGGGCATGTCGTTGCGATGGACATAGTGCTGCACCGGCACGCCCGCCCGGTCACAGGCCTCATGGAAGACGGCCGCGGTCGCCGCGGTGGTGGCGTAGCGCTGGCTGACGTTGGTCTTGATCACCGGTCCGCCGTTCAGGGTGACCCAGTGGGCCGGGTCGTGACGCTCGGCGTAGTTGGGGTGGGTGGCGTGGGCCATGTCGGCCGAGACGCAGACCGAGCCGGCCACGGCCCGGTGCAGGTCGTCGCGGGTGCCGCCCCGGCCCAGCACCAGGCGCTCGAGCACGGTGGCCAGCACCGGGCCGCCGGCGCCCTGGGCGGTGGTGCTCCCCACCTCCTCGTGGTCGAACAGGGCGATGACGGGGATCGGCATCGGCGCGTCGCCCGGCTCGCGGCCGGCGCCGACCATGGCCGTCACCGCGGCGAACGCGGAACACAGGTTGTCGAGCCTCGGTGCCGCGAGCAACTCGTCGTCCGGCCCGAGCAGGGTCGCGGGCGTGAGGTCGTGGGCCATGACGTCCCACCCCCTGACCGCGGTGTCGTCGATCCCGAGCTCCTTGGCCAGGAAGCGGGCGAACCCGCCCTCGTCGGGCGGACCGATGCCCCACACGGGGTTGAGGTGCTCCTGCGGGTTGAGCTTCAGCCCGTTGACGTTGATCTCGCGGTCGAGATGGATGGCGAGCTGGGGAACGAACAGCAGCGGGCGGTCGACCCTGACCATTCGGGTCTCGATGGGCCGGCCCTCGCCCTCCGATTGGATCGCGACCCCGCCGGACAGCCCGAGGTCGCGCCCGAGCCATGAGTTGAGGAGCGGGCCGCCGTAGACCTCGACGCCCAGCTGCCGGGCGCCGGCCCGGCCCGTGTCGGGCCTGGGCTTGACGCGGAGGTTGGGGCTGTCGGTGTGGGCGCCGACGATGCGGAACGGCGTGGTCGCCGGGACGCCATCGTCGGGGACGGCCCACGCGACCAGGGTGCCGCCCCGGCGGATGTGGTGGCGCCCGCCCCCGGGCCAGGCGTCGGCCTCGGCCATCTCGGTGGACCCGGCCGCCTCCAGCCGGGCTGCGGCCTCGGCGCAGGCGTGGAACGGTGACGGCGATGCGTCGACGAACTCGATGAGGCTGCTGGCCACCGTTGCGGTCACCCCTGGGATGCTAGGAGGCCTCGCCCGCCGCGGTAGTCTGGTGAGCCACCTGCCGGGCCAGCGTCGTCCCGGTCGCCCACAACGACCAGACACCAGCAAAGGGACGACCGCTCGTGGCGTTGCCCCGCCCTCAGGGCCTGTACGACCCCGCGTTCGAACACGACGCCTGTGGTGTCGCGTTCGTCGCCGACCTCGAGGGCCGGCCCAGCCACCGGATGGTGGAGCTGGGGCTCACCGCCCTGCACAACCTCGACCATCGCGGGGCGACGGGCGCCGACGCCAACGACGGCGACGGCGCCGGGATCACGGTCCAGGTGCCCGACGCCTTCCTGCGGGCCGTGGTCGACTTCGATCTGCCGCCGGCCGGCGGGTACGCCGTGGGCTGCGCCTTCCTGCCGGTCGATCCGGAAGCGGCCGAGAAGGCGATGGCCGCGGTCGAGGAGATCGTCGACGACGAGGGCCTGCGGTTCCTGGGTTGGCGGGACGTTCCCGTCGATCCTTCGTCGCTCGGCGCCATGGCCTTCGACGCCATGCCGCTGTTCCGGCACCTGTTCGTGGCCGGCCCCGACGGCCCGGCCGCCGCCGCCGAGCGCGGCATCGGGCTCGACCGGCGGGCCATGTGCGTGCGCAAGCGGGTCGAGCGAGAGGTCGACACCCCGGACGGCGACGGCGTCTACTTCGCCTCGCTTTCGACCCGCACGCTGGTCTACAAGGGGATGCTCACCAGCGGCCAGCTGTCGGCCTTCTATCCGGACCTGGGCGATGCTCGCTTCGCCTCGGGGCTGGCGCTCGTCCACTCCCGGTTCTCGACCAACACCTTCCCGTCGTGGTCGTTGGCCCACCCCTACCGGCTCATCGCCCACAACGGCGAGATCAACACCATCCAGGGCAACCGGAACTGGATGCGGGCCCGCGAGGCGCTGCTGGCCAGCGACCTCATCCCCGGCGACCTGGCCCGCATCTTCCCCGTGTGTACGCCGGGGGTCAGCGACTCGGCGACGTTCGACGAGGTCCTCGAGCTGCTGCACCTGGGCGGCCGCAGCCTGCCCGAGGCCGTACTCATGATGATCCCGGAGGCCTGGGAGAACCACGACGCGATGTCGCCCGACCGGCGGGCCTTCTACCGCTTCCATTCCTCGCTGATGGAGCCGTGGGACGGCCCGGCCGAGGTGGCGTTCACCGACGGCACCGTGATCGGCGCCGTGCTCGACCGCAACGGGCTGCGCCCGTGCCGGTACTGGGTGACCGAGGACGGGCTCGTGGTCCTGGCCTCAGAGGTCGGCGTGCTCGATCTCGACCCCGCCTCGATCGTGCACAAGGGCCGGGTCCCACCCGGACGGATGTTCCTGGTCGACACGTCCAGGGGCCGGATCGTCGACGACGACGAGATCAAGGGCGACCTGGCCGCCCGGCGGCCGTACGCCGACTGGCTGCGGGCCGGGCTCGTCCACCTCGAGGACCTCCCGCCGCGGTTCTTCCTCACCCCCCAACACGCCACGGTCGTCCGCCACCAGCGCGAGTTCGGGTACACCAGCGAGGAGCTCAAGGTGATCCTGGCCCCGATGGCCAGGACGGGGATGGAGCCCATCGGCTCGATGGGCACCGACACCCCGATCGCGGTCCTGTCGGAGCGACCCCGGCTGCTGTTCGACTACTTCGCCCAGCTGTTCGCCCAGGTCACCAACCCGCCCCTCGACGCCATCCGGGAGGAGATCGTCACCTCGCTCGGCGGGACGGTCGGGCCGGAGCACAACCTGCTCGACCCCGGGCCGGCCTCGTGTCGCCAGCTCGTGCTGCCCTACCCGATCATCGGCAACGCCGACCTGGCCAAGCTGCTCTACGTCAACGAGGACGGCGAGTACCCGGGCTTCAAACCGTTCGCGGTCGACGGGCTCTTCCCCGTGGCCGACGGCGGGGCCGGGCTGCGGCGGGCGCTGGACGACATCCGGCGACGCATCAGCGATGCCATCGCCGACGGGGCCAAGGTCATCATCCTGTCCGACCGCCACTCGAGCGCCGAGCTGGCGCCGATCCCCTCGCTGCTGCTGACCGCGGCCGTCCACCACCACCTCGTGCGGGAGAAGACCCGCACCCAGGTCGGGCTGATCGTCGAGACGGGAGAGGCGCGCGAGGTGCACCACATGGCGTTGCTGCTCGGCTACGGCGCCGCCGCTGTCAACCCGTACCTCGCCTTCGAGACGATCGAGGACCTGATCGACCAGGGGCTGCTGGCCGGGGTCACCAAACGCGAGGCGGTGCGCAACTACATCAAGGCCTGCGGCAAGGGCGTGCTCAAGATCATGTCGAAGATGGGCATCTCGACGGTGGCGTCCTACACCGGGGCCCAGGTGTTCGAGGCCATCGGGCTCGCCCAGGAACTCGTCGACGAGCACTTCACGGGCACGGTCAGCCGGCTGGGCGGCATCGGGCTCGACGAGGTGGCCGAGGAGGCGGGCCGGCGCCACGGCTTCGCCTGGCTGGGGCGGCCGGAATCGGCCGCCCACCGCGACCTGTGGGTCGGCGGCGAGTACCAGTGGCGGCGGGAGGGCGAGCTCCACGTCTTCAACCCGGAGAACGTCTTCCGGCTCCAGCACGCGACCCGCACCCGGCGGTTCGACATCTTCCGCGACTACACCGCGGCCGTCGACGATCAGGCCCAGCGACTGGGGACGCTGCGCGGGCTGATCCGACTGCGCGAGGGCGTGCGGCCGCCGGTGCCGCTCGGCGAGGTCGAGCCGGTGTCGTCGATCGTGACCCGGTTCCAGACCGGCGCCATGTCGTACGGCTCCATCTCGGCCGAGGCCCACACCACCCTGGCCGTCGCCATGAACCGGCTGGGCGGGAAGTCCAACACCGGCGAGGGCGGGGAGGACGAGGACCGCCTGCGCGACCCGGAGCGCCGCAGCGCCATCAAGCAGGTGGCGTCGGGCCGGTTCGGCGTGACCAGCGAGTACCTCGTCAGTGCGGACGACATCCAGATCAAGATGGCCCAAGGGGCCAAGCCGGGGGAGGGCGGCCAGCTGCCGGGCAGCAAGGTCTACCCGTGGATCGCCAAGACCAGGCACTCGACACCGGGGGTCGGGCTCATCTCCCCGCCGCCCCACCACGACATCTACTCGATCGAGGACCTCAAGCAGCTCATCCACGATCTCAAGTGCGCCAACCCGCAGGCCAGGATCGGCGTCAAGCTGACGTCCGAGGTCGGGGTGGGCACGGTGGCCGCCGGGGTCACCAAGGCCAAGGCCGACGTGGTCCTGATCTCCGGCCACGACGGGGGCACCGGGGCGAGCCCGGCCGGTTCGCTCAAGCACGCCGGCGTGCCGTGGGAGCTCGGGCTGGCCGAGACCCAGCAGACGCTGATGCTCAACGGGCTGCGCAACCGGATCGTGGTCCAGACCGACGGCCAGATGAAGTCGGGGCGCGACGTCGTCATCGCCACCCTGCTGGGGGCAGAGGAGTTCGGGTTCTCGACCGCGCCGCTCATCGTGTCCGGCTGCGTGATGATGCGGGTCTGCCACCTCGACACCTGCCCGGTCGGCGTCGCCACCCAGAACCCCGAGCTGCGGGCCCGGTTCGACGGCCGGCCGGAGTTCGTCGAGACGTTCTTCGAGTTCGTCGCCGAGGAGGTCAGGGAGCTGTTGGCGGCGCTCGGCTTCCGATCGCTCGACGAGGCCGTCGGCCATGTGGAAGCGCTCGACGCTCGTCGTGCGGTCGACCACTGGAAGGCCAAGGGCCTCGACCTGTCGCCCATCCTCGCCCCGGTGGCGGTGGCCGACGGCGCCGACCGCCGGCGGACCACCGATCAGGACCATGGGCTCGAGGGCAAGCTCGACCATCTGCTCATCGAGCGGGCGGCGGCGGCCATCGGGACTGGTACGCCGGCGCCGGTCGAGATCGAGATCGCCGTGCGCAACACCGACCGCACCGTCGGGGCGCTCCTCGGTCATGCGGTCACCCGCCGGTGGGGCGGCGACGGGCTGCCCGACGACACGATCGTCGTCCGCCTGTCGGGCTCGGCCGGTCAGAGCTTCGGCGCGTTCCTGCCCCGCGGGGTCACGCTGCGGCTGGCGGGGGACGCCAACGACTACGTGGGCAAGGGGCTGTCGGGCGGCCGGCTGGTGCTGGTGCCGCCCGGCTCGACCCACCCCGAGTTCATTCCGGCGGCCAACGTGATCGCGGGCAACGTCATCCTCTACGGCGCCACCGGGGGCGAGGCGTTCCTGCGCGGGGTGGTCGGGGAGCGGTTCTGCGTGCGCAACTCGGGGGCGGTGGCGGTGGTCGAGGGGGTCGGCGACCACGGCTGCGAGTACATGACCGGGGGCCGGGTGGTGGTGCTCGGCCCGACCGGGCGCAACTTCGCCGCCGGCATGTCGGGCGGCGTGGCCTTCGTGTACGACCCGGACGACCGGTTCCCCATGCGGGTCAACCGGGAGATGGTCGACCTCGACCCGCTCGACGACGACGACCGGGTCTGGCTGCGGGACGTGATCCGGCGCCACCAGAGGGAGACGGGCTCCGAGGTGGCGGCCGGGATCCTGGCCTGGTGGCACGACGAGGTGCGCCACTTCCACAAGGTCATGCCGAAGGACTACAAGCGGGTGCTCGAGGCCACCCTGCTGGCCGAGGAACAGGGCCGCGACGTCCTCGAAGCCATCATGGCCGCCGCCCGAGGCTGACCCCCCCAAACCCCGCCAAAAAACCTCCTCTGTGTCGTCGGGGACACGTAGAGCGAGCGCAAGTCGCCACAGAACGGCGCGTCCGGGGTGTCCTCGGGTGCGAACGCGTCGCTAGCCTCGAACGGCGTGGAGCTCGGCGTGTACCGGGCCGTCGGCGGGCAGGCCTTCTTCGACGACCTGGTCGAGCGCTTCTACGCCCGGGTCGAGGGCGACCCCGTCCTGCGGCCGCTCTACCCGGCCGACCTGTCGGGCCCCAAGGCCCACCTCGCCCTGTTCCTCGGCCAGTACTGGGGCGGGCCGAGCGCGTACAGCGAGCAGCGCGGCCACCCGATGCTGCGTCGACGCCACTTCCCGTTCGCCATCGGCCCCGCCGAACGGGACGCCTGGTTCGGGCACATGGCCGCCGCCGTCCGCGAGTCCGGTCTCGACCCGGCGACCGAGGCCCGGTTCGTCGAGTACTTCGAGGCGGCGTCGACCCACCTCGTCAACCAGGGCGGGTGAAGGAATCCGGGGGATGGCCCGTATCCAGGGCATGCGCCCCCGCGCTCGGCTCGTGATGGGTGGCCGGTACGGCGAGACCCGTAACGGCTACCCATCCGACCGGCTGGACAACGAGGCCGCCATGACCCAGGCCTACGACGCCCATGCCGGCGAGCTGTATGGGTTCGCCCTGCGGGGACTCGAGGACCGAGGCCTGGCGGAGGAGGCGGTGCAGGAGACGTTCGTGCGGGCCTGGCGGGCCGCACCCCGGTTCGACCCGGCGATCGGCGCGGTGCGGACGTGGCTGTTCGCCATCTGCCGCAACGTCGTGGTCGACCTGGCCCGGTCGCGATCGGCGAGGGCCGGACGGGACGAGTCGTACATCCCGTTCGCCGACGACGAGCTCGACCGGCGGTTGCGGTCCTGGCAGGTAGAGGAGGCGCTGGCCCGCCTGTCCGAACACCACCGCACCGTGCTCGTCGCCACCTACTACGAGGGCCGCCCGGCCACCGAGGTGGCGGCGCGGCTCGGTGTTCCCGAGGGCACCGTGCGCAGCCGGCTGTTCTACGCCCTCAAGGCGGTCCGGCTGGTGCTCGACGAGATGGGGTGGGACCGTGGCTGACGCCTGCCGCGACCAGCAGGGCCGGCTGGCGCTGGCGGCCATCGGCCGCCTCGACGAGGCGGAAGCGACGGCGCTGGCGGCCCACCTCGACCAGTGCGAGGTCTGCCGGGCCGAGCTGGTCGAGCTGCATTCGGTGGCAGGGGCACTGGGGGTGGCGGATCCGGAGCGAGCCGGCGCGGGGGATCGCCCGCACCCCCGCCTC
>JBOGGX010000026.1:0-2283 GCA_050744245.1 Acidimicrobiales bacterium | reverse complement strand
TGGGGCAGATCGATAGTCGCCTGAGCGCGCGACTGCGCGCGGAAGGGTGGCTGGGTCGTCGTAACCGCTACTCGCGTCCGCCGCGGAGGCGCGCGGGCCCCAGGTGACCTTCTCAGATGCGGTGTGGCCCGCATATAGAAGGACGCCTTGAATCGCTCGGGCGCCGTCGTAGTCGTAGACCGGCGTCGGCGACACACCGGGAATGCCGAGAAGCCAGCCCGCTGTGGCGCAGATCAGGCCGACGAGAACCCGGCGCGCCTCGCTCATCTAGGTCCCAGAGCCGATCACCAGTGGTCGCAGACGGTCGACGTTCGCCGGGTCGAGTTTCATGTCTCGGACTACATCCTCGAAGACCGTCATCGTCTCAGGCGAGATTCGTGCCGTCGATTGGACGAGAATCTCGCTTAGCATCTCAACAGCAACGCCCTGCTCGTTCGCATCAAGCAGTTCGTCGACGAGGCCAGCAGTAACAGCTGGCAGCTGATCCGCGACGGTGATGAGCAGACCTCGCACCCGCCCTCGGATGTCCTCGTACCGGGAGGCGTCGGACGTCATCAAGGGTTCCTCGGCAAGTTCGTCGGATATCCGGTGATGATCTCGCCCGTTCTGCTGTCGACCGATCACGCGAATGTCGATGCCACCCCGTGTGTCGGTCAGAACGGTCCTACTGCCTTGCGGGACTGCGCCTCGCCAAGCAGCCGGGTCCGTTGCGATCTCGGAGATCTCGTGCATGATCCGATCGCCAGACCACGACTGTGGGAACGGCGTCTTGCCGGCTTGGCCGGGCCATAGATGGCCCCCGCCGGCCGCGTCGCCTTGCAAGATGTGCGTACGACGGGCAGGGGATGATAGGTCGACGAAGTCGTCTGCCATTCGTGGGGCAACACGTGACCCCACCACCTCTTTCGCTGCCGGGGTCGTAGCCGCCCGACCCTCACCAGCGGAAACGTGCTCGGATGCCGCGACGACGACCGTGGCGGGCTGGCCGTGGGCCCCGACGCGTGTTCCAGCGACCTGACCGGGTTGGGTTGACGCGTGTGTGTCAACGGCGGCGCCGACCCCGACGACCAACGCGAGGACGGCGGCGAGGAGCGCGACGAGCAGCCGGTGGTGGTGCTCGTGTCGCTCGACGATGTTCACGGCCTCCAGTCTCGCCGCTCGACGCCGGCGGCTGGTGGCTTCCCGTGTTCGCCGCCCGTCAGTGTGCGTGTGGCCCGCTGGCAGCGAGGGAAGCCCAGCGTCCCGGATGCCGGCCGGGACGTTGGTCGAGGTCCCGGAGTTCGTCCCGGTGTAGGTCCCGTCCGGGCGGCGGGGGCCGGGTGCGCACCTGTGGTGATTATCTGTGTGGTGCGATCGGGTCCGGTCCCTGCGCCGCGCCCGGGCTGGGTGTTGCGGCTTGGCAGCGAAAGAAGGAATGTCGGGTTGGCCGGGGCCGTCAGGCCCGGTCCCGAGGCCCCGGAGGGGCCGTTCAGCGGCCGGGTCGGGGGAGCCCAGAAAGGAAGCGGCATAGTCTGTGGATGGCAATCGCAAGCCGCGGAGACGGGTTCCCGCTGGAGCGTGTGAGCCGGGCTGGCGGCGGGTTCAGGGGACGAGTTCGAAGGTGTCGCAGTGGGCGGGGCGCACGACACGAAAGTCGCGGTGGTTGAGCGTGGCGATCGTGGTTTGTCCGAGCCGTCGGCAACGGCGACGAGGGCGGCGTCGGCCAGGTCAAGACGCAGATCGGCGTAGGTGGTGACCAGCTCGACGCAGCGCTGCCAGTCGGTGTCGCTCAACTCGATCGGTTCGAGCTGGCCGGTGGTGACCAGACGCAGGAACCGTTGGTGGGGTCCGGTCCCGAGGCGGTCCAGGATCAGTCATGCCGTCTCGGCGATCACCGGGGTCGGTGACGCCCAGTCCTGGCCGGTGAGGAGCGTGGTGGTCTCGTCGTGGCGGCCTGAGCGGCCGTCGGCGGCGACGAGCCAGATGTTGGTGTCGACCAGTAGCACCGGCGAAGGGTTCAGGCGCCGTGGGCGAGCTTGCGGGCGGCGGCCTCGGCGCGCAGCTCGTGGATGTCGCGGGTAGCCCAGTCCGGGTCCCCGGAATCGGCGCAGCCGATGAACGCCTCGAGCGCGTCGATCCCCTCAGCGGTGGGCTTGGGGTCGGTGCGGCCGTAGAAGCCTTCGAGGGCTTCGACGGCGACCTCGTCGACGCTGACCCCGCGGCGGGCCGCTTCGGCGGCCAGACGGCCAGCGAGAGGCTCGGGAACCTCGACGGTCACGCTCACGGACACCATTGTGCCTCCAC
>JBOGGX010000025.1:0-20186 GCA_050744245.1 Acidimicrobiales bacterium | reverse complement strand
GTGAACATCATCAGCCCGCCCGGGTGGATGGCCGACGCGGCGTGCGCCGAGGCCGACCCGGAGGCGTCCTACAAGGACTGGTTCCTGGACATGTTGAGCCGGACGGGATCGCCCGGCTCGTCGGTCGAGTGGTGACCGGGCTGAGGCTCAGGCCTTGGCGGTCAGGGTCTCGGCCGCGTTCTTGGCCTCGGCCGCCAGCTGGTCGACCAGCGGGGCATAGGCCTGGGCCAAGCCGGTGAAGTAGTCGCGCTGGAGGCCGAGCAGCTTCTCGATGCTGTCGAAGGCGACGCCGACGAGGTCGACCGGGTTGGGCACCTGGGGCTCGGCCTTGGCCTGGGCGACGGCGGAATCCCACGTGGCCTGCACGTGGTCGGCCCACGCGGTGGCCGCAGTGAGCGTGACTTCCTGGCTCTTGGTGATGGTGTCGAGGTAGGTCTGGGTGTAGTCGGGCATGCGGTAACTATAGTACGCAAGAGTTACCGCATCAACCCTGGACCCCGAGAAAGTTGTGGTACACGGCCAGCAGCGCCTGCTTCTGCTCGTCGCTCAGCTGCGGGTCGGCCAGGATGGCGCCCTCGGTCAGCGATCGGGAACCGGCCGGGCGCTTCGACGCCTCGGCGTCGGCACCGGCGTCGGCGGCCGCGGTGCCCGCATCGTCGTCGATCAGACCGGCCTGGGTCACCATCTGCCGGGCGGTGACGTCGAGCGCGTCGGCCAGCGCCCGCAGCACCCGGACCGACGGCTGGTGCTGACCGCGCTCGAGCTGGCTCAGGTAGGCGTTCGACACGTCGGTCATGGCCGCCAGCTCGCGCAGCGAGAGGTCGGCGAGCTTGCGCTGGGTGCGCAGGTAGCGGCCGAACGACTCGGCCTGCTGCTTCCAGATGTCGTCCACGGCCACGACCGGGAGAGGCTAACGGAAGACGACCGTGCGGTGGCCGTTGAGCAGGACGCGATGCTCGGCGTGCCAGCGCACGGCCCGGGCCAGCACGTGGCATTCGACGTCGTGGCCCGCCGCGGCCAGCTGGCCCGGCGTCAGGCCGTGGTCGACCCGCTCGACGTCCTGCTCGAAGACCGGCCCCTCGTCCAGCTCGGCGGTGACGTAGTGGGCGGTGCCCCGATGAGCTTGACCCCGCGGTCGTGGGCCTGGTGATGCGGGCGGGCCCGCTTGAAGCTGGGGAGAAACGAGTGATGGATGTTGATGATGCGCCCGCTCAGGTCGCGGCACAGGTCCGGGCCGAGCAGCTGCATGTAGCGGGCCAGGACGACGAGCTCGGCATCGTGGTCGTCGATGAGCCGGCGGAGGGCGGCCTCGGCCCGGTCTCTGGTCGACGGGGTGACCGGCAGGTGGTGGTAGGGCACGCCGTAGGAGGCGACGAGCCGCTCGAAGTCCCGGTGGTTCGAGGCCACGGCGACGACATCGATCGGCAGCAGGTCGGCATGCCAGCGGAACAGGAGGTCGTTCAGGCAGTGGCCCAGCTTGGACACCAGCAGCAGGCTGCGGGTTCTCGCCGCCGCGTGGTGCAGCTCCCACGTCATGCCGAACGCGGCGGCGGCGTCGGCGAAGTCGCGCCCGATGGCGTCGGCCTCGACCGCAGTCTCGAACTCGACCCGCATGAAGAACAGTCCCTGTCGGGATCGCCGAACTGCTGGCTGGCCAGGATGTTGCCGCCGTGGTCGACCAGGAAGCCGGCGACGGCGTGGACGATCCCCGGCCGATCCGCGCACGACAACGTCAGCAGGAAGCGGCCCTCCGACGTCGCCGACACGCAATCAGCCAGCTACATGGTGCGTCAGCGGTGCCCGGCCAGGGCCTGTGGAGCCGCGCCCCGGCCGCGGTGGATCCGGCTACGCCCGGTTCCCCCGGCGCACCGATGGCCTGGGCGATCTCGTGGTAGCTCAGACCTGAACCAACCCGAACTTCGGGTGGTTATCGCGCCTATAGGCGCGAAAACCACCCAACATTCGGGCCTGGTCGGCGGGACGTCGGCCCGGCGCACCCGCCGCGCGTGCCGTAAGGTCATGGCTCAGGCCATCCGCGACCGCTGGAGGGGGAGGCGATCATGGTCACGACCCTGTCTCGTCGTCAGCTGCTGAAGTTCCTCGGCGCAGCCGGAGGGGCCGCCGTCGCCGGGCCCTACCTGCGGTTCGATCCGGCCGGGGCTCAGTTCTCGGCGGCCGTGTTCTCGGGTTTCACACCCGTCCGGCTGCCCCATCCGCTCGAGGCCTACACGGCCAAGCCCAGCTTCCTGCCCGACGGCAGCCTCCTGCCCGGCGGCATGGGCGGGGTCACGCTGCCGCCGGCCGCCAACCCGGCGCTCGCCGCCTACACCACCTTCGACGACGTCGTGGTGCCGCCGGAGTTCGAGCGCTACCTCATCGTACGGTGGGGGGACCGGGTGTTCCCCGCGCTGCCGGGAGGCCTGCTCGACCAGCACTACGTCGGCTACAACGCGGACTACACCGCCTTCTTCCCTCGGGGACCGGGCCGCTCGGCCGGGTTCCTCTGGGTGAATCACGAGTACATCTCGTTCCCGTTCGATCACGACGTGGGCGAGGCCCCGCCCGACCTGGCCGCCTTCCCGACCAGCTTCGAGCCCGTGATCGGACGTCCGCTCACGCCGGAGGAGCGCCACGGCGAGTTCATGTACAACATCGGCGGGTCGGTCATCCGGCTCAAGCCGGACGACGCCGGTCGGCTGCACCCGACGGCCAGCGGCAAGAGCCGGCGCATCCACGGCCTGTCCGGCCTTGGTATCAACGCCGAGAGGTCCGACGGGTACGAGGGCGTCACGTCGTGGGGCCCGCGCGCCTACCAGCAGGGCGACCAGGCGTACATGATCGGCACCGGCCCGGCCGCCACCGACGTGTTCGACGGGGTCAACGCCGACGGCCTCGGCAATCGGATCATCGGCACCGGCTACAACTGCGCCGGCAACTTCACGCCGTGGGGGACGGTGCTGACCGCAGAGGAGAACTTCCAGGCCAGTCCGGGGCCGTTCTTCGTCGGCGTCAACGAGGCCGTGCTTCCCTCGGGCACCCAGACCGGGTATGTGCCCGGCAGCACCGGCGAGACGTTCGGTCTGGTGGGGGAGAAGTACGGGTGGATCGTCGAGATCGACCCGTCCGACCCGTCGTGGCATCCGAGAAAGCACACGTGGATGGGCCGCTACCGCCACGAGAACGTCGCCCTGCGGGCCATCTCCCGCACGCCGCTGGTCGGCTATCTCGGCGACGACCGGCGGGGCGGTCACACGTGGCGGTTCGTCAGCTCTGGCATCGTGCGGCGCCCGACGTCGAAGGCCAACCGGGACCTGTTCGCCGACGGGACGCTCTTCGTGGCCCGCTTCAACCCGGACGGCACCGGGCGGTGGATCCCGCTCGCCCTCGACCAGCCGGTCGACCCGCTGACGCCGTCCTATCTGTCGGAGGTCGAGCGGGCGTCCAGGCCCGACGGGTTGGCGACGAGGAACGGTCGGATCGCCCTGCCCCGGCGGGCGGGCATCGCCGGGCAGACCGTCGACGGCGGGTTGTTCAACTGCGAGATCCCCAACGAGGCGACGTCGATCCCGAGCTACAGGACCTTCGGCGGCACCGTGCCCCAGGCTCACGCCAGCGACTTCTACGCTTCGCAGGGGGCGATGCTGGTCGACGCCTTCGCCGTGGCCAACCTCATCGGCGGGACGCCGACCGGTCGACCCGAGGACCTCGAGATCAACCCGCGCAACCCGCTCGAGGTGTTCATCGCCTACACCGACGGCAACCCGGGCAGCGACGGGTACCCCGACTCCCACGTCTTCACCGTGACCAAGTACACCGCGAACGTGGCCGACACCCAGCCGTCGGGCGGGTTGTACAAGATCATCGAGGAGACCGACGACGGTTCGAGCCTGACGTTCAGGTGGGAGCGGTTCAGGCAGGGCGGCGAGGACGGCGCCGAGGACGGCGCCGGGTTCGCCAACGTCGACAACCTGGCCTTTGACCAGGAGGGTCACGTGTGGGGCGTGACCGACATGTCGACCGGGCTCCACAACGGGTTCGGGCTCGGGGCCGGCGCCACGCCGATCGTCATCGACCACGCCGCGGCCAACCCCGACCAGGCGGCCACCCTCGTCGGCGTGTTCGGGCCCAACTGGATGTTCACCGTGCCGTTGTCCGGCCCGGACGCCGGGCTCCTGATCCCGTTCGCCTACGGGCCGCCCCGTTGCGAGATGACGGGCCCGACGTTCGCGGGCGACACGCTCATCCTCGCCGTGCAGCACCCGTGCGAGGACGTGCCCATCAACGACGGCACCCCGGCCTCGACGCTGTCCCGGTCGATCGAGCTGCTCGATCTGGCCGGTGGGCTGTTCAACCAGCAACGCACCATCCCTCGAGGCAGCAACTGGCCGAGCAACGTGCCGGTGGCCGACGGCGGTGCCGGCGACCCGCTCGGGCCGCCGCGGCCTTCGGTGATGGGCATCAGGCGCCGGACCTAGCTCCGAGATCGCTCGCCGGCCTGGCCGGAGCTTGAGCAGCTGCCATACTTCGACGCCGGGCCCGATCCCGACGACGACGAGGAGGCTGCACGATGCGGTTGGCCACGGTGCGGGCCGATGGAGCCACGAGGGCGGTCCGCGTCGACGACGACGGTCTCGTCGAGATCGGCCCGGCCGACGTCGGCGAACTGCTGCGGCAGCCGGACTGGCGGGAACGGGCCGAGCGGGCGAACGGCCGGCGGCGACCCATCGAGGGCGCCGACCTGGCGCCGCTCGTCCCCCGCCCGGACAAGATCGTCTGCGTCGGCCTCAACTACCGCAACCACATAGCCGAGATGGCTCACGACCCGCCGGACCACCCGACGCTGTTCGCCAAGTTCACGGACAGCCTGATCGGTGCGAACGACGACATCGTCCTGCCCGCCGCGTCGGACATGGTCGACTGGGAGGCCGAGCTGGCCGTGGTGATCGGCACCCAGGTGCGCCACGCCGGGACCGACGAGGCCACCGCGGCCATCGCCGGCTTCTCCGTGCTGAACGACGTGAGCGTCCGGGACTGGCAACGGCGCACCCAGCAGTGGCTCCAGGGCAAGACGTTCGAGTCGACCACCCCCCTCGGTCCCCACCTCGCCGTCCGGGAGGCCGACGAGACGGCCGACATCGATCGGGAGATCGTGTGCGAGGTCGACGGGCAGACCCGCCAGAAGTCGACCACGGGCGACGTGGTGTTCCCGCCGTCGGCGCTGGTCGCCTACGTCTCGACGATCATCACCCTGCGGCCGGGCGACGTGATCGCCACGGGGACGCCTGGCGGCGTCGGCGCGGGCCGCACGCCCCCGGTGTTCCTCAACGACGGTGACGTGGTGGTGACGCGCATCGCGGGTGTCGGCGAGTGCCGCAACGCGTGCCGCAAGGAAGGGGGGCCGACGCGATGAGGGTCAACGGCATCGAGGAGCTCAAGGCGCTGGTCGGCGAGGAGCTCGGCACCAGCTCGTGGGTCGACATCGACCAGTCCAGGATCAACGCGTTCGCCGACGCAACCGACGACCACCAGTGGATCCACGTCGACGTCGAACGGGCCAGGGCCGGGCCGTTCGGTGGTCCGATCGCCCACGGCTACCTCACGCTGTCGCTCATCGTCCCGATGTTCTTCGATGTGCTCCAGGTCGACGGGATCGCCATGGGCGTGAACTACGGGCTGAACAAGGTGCGGTTCCCTGCGCCCGTGCCGTCCGGGTCCCGCATCCGGCTCAAGGCCACCCTGGCCGAGGTCGAGGAGATCGCCGGCGGCGTCCAGGCGGTGGTCGATGCGGTGATCGAGGTCGAGGGCGGCACCAAACCGGTGTGCGTGGCCCAGCCGGTGTACCGCTTCTACGCGTAGTTGTCGCGGACGAAGGCGACGACCGCCCGGGTGGTCTCGTCGGGGCGGTCGAGATGGGGGGCGTGGCCGCAGCCCCGGAGGACGAGACGCTCGACGGTGGCCGCGGTGGCCCCCCGCGTCGGTGACTCGCTGCATCGGGGATCAGGGCATCAGGTCGAGCCGGCCTCCAGCTGCTCCCGCAGGGCGAAGCGTCGGATCTTCCCCGTTGCCGTCTTGGGGAGCTGGTCGACGGTGACCACCTGCCGGGGGCGCTTGAAGGCGGCCATGTTGGCCCGGCAATGGGCGTCGACCGACGCCGGGTCGATGGTGTGCCCCGACCGGGCCACGACGAACGCGACCGTGAGCTCGAGCCCGGCCGCGTCGCGGGCCCCGACCACGGCCGCCTCCAAGACGTCTGGATGCTGAATGAGCACGTTCTCGACCTCGGCCGGCGACACCCAGATGCCCCCCGCCTTGATCATGTCGTGGTTGCGGCCCAGGAACGTGAAGTAGCCGTCGGCCGATCGGGTGTAGACGTCGCCCGTCCGCAGCCACTCGCCGCGAAAGCTGGCCCGGGTGGCGTCGGTGCGGCACCAGTAGCCCGTGGCGATCGAGTCGCCCTTGACGTGGAGGTAGCCGGGGGTGTCGGCGGTGACGACCTCGGCGTCGCGGTCGTCGAGCAGTCTCGTCTCGTAGCCGGCGACCGTGGTCCCGCTGGTGCCCGGCCGCTCGGCGCCGGCGTGGTTCGACAGGAAGATGTGGAGGGCCTCGGTCGAGCCGATCCCGTCGAGCACCGGCACCGGGTAGCGCTCGGTGAACCGCCGGTGGAGGTCGGCCGGCAGCGCCTCGCCGGCGGTGACCGCCACCCGCACCGAGCCCATGGCCTCAACCGGGACCTCGGCGTCGAGCATCGCCGCGCAGAAGCCCGGGCTGGCGAAGAACAGCGTCGGCCGGTGCTGGGCCAGGTTGGCGGCGACGCCGGCCGGCGTCGGACGGCCGGGGTCGAGCACGGCCGAGGCGCCGACCGAGAAGGGGAACGTGAGCGAGTTGCCCAGCCCATAGGCGAAGAAGAGCTTGGCCACCGAGTAGCAGCGGTCGCCCTCACCGATGCCGAGCACCGAGCGGCCATAGGTGTCGGCCGTGGCCCTGAGGTTGGCGTGGCGGTGCATCACCCCCTTGGGCACGCCGGTGGTACCCGAGCTGTAGAGCCAGAACCCGGGCGACTCGGCGGTCGTGGCCGCCGGCGCGACCTCGGTGTCGTCGTCGAAGTCGCTCGAGGGGTGGACGGCAAACTCGACGCACGTCGCGCCGCCAGGCGGCGCGAGGTGCTTCGAGAATGCGTCACCCAGGACGACCGCGGCCCTGAGTGAGGGCGCCTGCTCGGCGAGGCCAGGGAGGTGCTCGGCGTAGCCGGCGGAGAGCACGACCACGCCGGCCAGGGCGTCGTCAACGATCGAGCCGAGCTCCTTGGCCGTGAGCATCGTGCTCATCGCCACCGGGACGATGCCCGGCCGCATGGCCCCGAGGAACCAGGCCACGAAGGCCGGTTCGTCGTTGACGACGAGGGCGACCCGCTCCTCGCGCCTGACGTCGAGCGCGCGCAAGGCGTTGGCCGCCCGCCACTGCTGGCGCTGGACGTCGGCGTACGTCAGCCGCTCGTCGCCACAGATGATGGCCAGGTTGTCGCCCCGGCCCTCGGCCACGTGCCGGTCGACGAGCCACGCCGCCGCGTTGTGCAACTCCGCCATCCATCCCCCTCACACCCCGACCGGGTTGGTTCGGTCTACACCCGGACGTACTCGAAGTCGACCGGCCGGCCGTGGATGCCGCTCTTGGGGGCGGCGATCCAGCTCGCCATCTTCCCCGGCTCGGGGACCGGCTTCATGAGCGAGTGGACGTGCTCCCGGTCGGCGTCGGTCGGCAGCCACTCGTCCCGGCCGGCCTCGAACTCGTCCACGGTGAGGACCCGGCCGTCGGGCGAGATGTTGGCCCCGGCGAACCGGCCCACGGCCCGGTTGAAGCCGACGTGGGGGAGGGCCAGCTCGGCGTCGACCTCGGCCAGGGCCCGGTTCCACCGGTCGACGCCCTTCTGGCAGTCGGCGACGAAGTCGTCGCGGAGGGTGGCGTTCAGGGCGGCCAGGGCCGGCACCTCGACCTCGACGATCCGGCCGTCCTCGTAGCCGAGGAGGCTCCTGGTGTCGTCGACCAGCCGGTGGTCGTCGGACCGGCCGTCCTCCTGGTGCCGTCCCTTGAGGCCGGCCGCGAAGTAGTTGGCTGCGTTGGTCGACGTCTCCGAACCGAACAGGTCGAGCGAGACCGTGTAGTGGACGTTGAGGTAGCGCTGCATGGTGGGCACGTCGATGGCGCCGAACTGGCGCACCTCGTCGGTGTCGTGCTCCTTCATCAGGTCGACCGTGCGCTGCACCACCCGCCCGATGCCGCTGGCCCCCACGAACATGTGATGGGCCTCCTCCTTCAGCATGAACTGGCAGGTGCGGGACAGCGGGTCGAAACCGCTCTCGCACAGCGACGAGAGCTGGAACTTCCCGTCCCGGTCGGTGAAGTAGGTGAACAGGAAGAACGACAACCAGTCGGGGGTCGGCTCGTTGAACGCCCCGAGGATGCGCGGGTTGTCGTCGTCGCCCGAGTGGCGCTCGAGGAGCTCGTCGGCCTCCTCCCGGCCGTCCCGCCCGAAATAGGCGTGGAGCAGGTACACCATGGCCCACAGGTGACGCCCCTCCTCGACGTTGACCTGGAACAGGTTGCGCATGTCGTAGATGCTCGGCGCGGTCATGCACAGGTGGCGCTGCTGCTCGACCGACGCCGGCTCGGTGTCGCCCTGCACCACGACCAGGCGGCGCAGGTCCGACCGGTGCTCGCCCGGCACCTCCTGCCACGCCGGCGCACCGAGATGGTCGCCGTAGGCGATCTGGCGTCCGGGGACGGGATCGGCCAGGAAGATGCCCCAGCGGTAGTCGGGCATCCTGACGTAGTCGAAGTGGGCCCAGCCCTCCTGGCCGACGGCGACCGCGGTGCGGAGGTAGACGTCGTGGCCCTGGAAGGCGATCGGCCCCAGGTCCTTCCACCACTCGAGGAACTTGGGCTGCCACGACTCGAGGGCCCGCTGCAGCCGGCGGTCGTGGGCCAGGTCGACGTTGTTGGGGATCAGGTCGCCGTAGTCAGCGGTGGTCATTCGAACCTCGCAACCTCTCAGACCCGCTTCCTGTCGAACGCCGGCCGCGACCCCGTGCCGTAGCGCCGAAGGGCGCCGTCGGGGCCGACCGCGTTCGGTCGCTGGAAGATCCAGTTCTGCCATGCGGTCAGCCGGGCGAAGATCTTGGTCTCCATCGTCTCGGGCCCGGGGAACCGGTGGCTGGCCTCCATCCCGGTCAGCGCGTCGGGCGAGAAGCTGGCGCGCTCCTCGAGGAACAGCCGCACCTCGTCGTCCCAGTCGATGTCGTCCGGCGTGAACGTGACCAGGCCGAGCTCGTCCGCGTCGGCGGCCAGCAGCTCCTTGCCCAGACTGGCCTCGACCGCTTCGACCGCCTCCGGATGACCGTGGAAGCGGGTGGCCAGACGCGACAAGCCGTTCGACATCGGGTACCAGGTCGTGTTGGCGTCGTTCAGGAGAAGGACGGCCGGCGTCTCGTCCGCGTTCTCGAACGTGCCGTCGAGCATGTAGGACCGGTCGGCGGCCAGCGCCAGCTCGGCCAGCGTGCCGACGAAGCAGCTCCCGGGCTCGATCAGGGCGACCAGGGTCCTGGCCGACAGGTCGAGCCGCTTCAGGGTTCTGCGCCACAGCAGGAGGATCTCGCGGACCAGCCAGTGGTCGCGGTGCCGGCGGAGGAGATCGTCGGCGGCGAGCACGGCCGCCGGGTCGCCGCCGGTCCTGAGGACCCAGGTGCCCACCTCGGGCTCGTCCATCCTGAGGCGAAGGACGGCGTCGTCGAGCTCACGGGCGGCGGCGAGCGGCCAGAACCGGGCGCCCTCGGCGACGATGCCGTCGATCGCTTGGGGGAGGGCGCCGGTCGGGGCGGTGACGGTGAGGAACGCGGCGCCAAGCTCGCGGTCGATGGTGACGGCGAGGTGCTCGTAGCGGAGCCCGTTGTCGGCCGAGGCGGACGGCGCCAGCGGCGTCAGCGCGATCCCGGCCTCGTCGGCGGGCCGGTCGGACCCGGCCGCGCGCGCCATCGCCCGGGCGCGGACCGTCTCGGCGAACCTGCTCTTGGGGACGACCAGGTCGACCAATCCCCAGTCGACGGCCTGCTGACCCCTGATGCCCTCGGGCCGGGTGGCGAACACGTCGGCCCGGTCACGGCGCACCATGCGCTTGTCGACCAACCGGGTCAACCCCCCCGTCCCCGGAAGCACGCCGAGCATGGGCACCTCGGGTAGCGAGACGGTGGACGAGCGGTCGTCGACCAGGATGATCTCGTCGCAGGCGAGGGCCAGCTCGTACCCGCCGCCGGCCGCGGTGCCGTTGATCGCGGCCAGCCAGACCTGGCCCGATTCTGCGCTCGCCTCCTCGATCGCGTTACGGGTCTCGTTGGTGAACTTGCAGAAGCTCACCTTGTGCTGATGGGAGGCCCCCGCCAGCATCTGGATGTTGGCTCCGGCACAGAAGACGCGCTCGAGCCCACCGGTGAGCACGACCGCACCGACCTCCGGATGTTCGAACCGGAGCCGCTGGACGATGTCGTGCAGCTCGACGTCGACGCCGAGGTCGTACGAGTTGAGCTTGAGCTCATAGTCGTCACGGAGACCGCCGGCCGGGTCGACCAACATGGTGACGGTGGCGACGGGAGGCTCGATGGTACGCCGCCAGTGCCGGTACTCCACGAGACGACATTCTACAACGTGACTCTTGAGCGTCAAGAGATTGTTGACTAAACTGGCGGGCGGTGACCAGCAGCCGGTCCTACCTGCTCACCATCCTGGGCGAGTTCGTCCTGCCGTCCGGCGGCGCGGCCTGGACGGCCACGCTCATCGACGGGCTGGTGGCGGTGGGGGTCGAGGACCGGACGGCCCGGCAGACGATCGCACGCGTGGCCGACCGCGGACTGCTGCGGTCGGAGCGATCGGGGCGAAGGGTCCGCTGGCACCTCACCGAGCCGGGTCGGGTCCTGCTGGCCGAGGGCGCTCGGCGGATCTACAGCCTCCACCACGAGCCGCACTGGTGGGACGGTCGCTGGCTGCTCGTCTTCAGCACGGTGCCCGAGGCGCGACGCGAGCTGCGCCATCGGCTGCGCAGCCGGTTCGAATGGGCCGGGTTCGCCGGCCTCGGCCCCGGCGTCTGGGTCAGCCCGTGGGTCGACCACGAGCACGAGGTCAAGGCGATCCTGGCCGAGCTCGGGCTGTCCGGCTCGGCTCGGTCGTTCGTCGGCGGCATCGGCGGCATCGGCGACGCCCGCCGGCTGGTCGCCGAGGCGTGGGACCTCGAGTCGATCGGTGTCGCCTACGCCCAGTTCATGGAGCGGCACCGGCGGCGCCGGCCGGCCGGCGCCGAGGAGTGCTTCTCCGCCACCACCGAGCTGGTGGACGACTGGCGTCGGTTCCCGTTCCTCGACCCTGATCTGCCCCCCGAGCTGCTGCCACGCGGCTGGTCCGGCCACCGGGCCGCCACCCTGTTCCACCGGCTCCACGACCGGTGGTCGCCGGCGGCCACCGACTGGTGGAGGGACCGGGCGGCTGCGGCCGATGCGGGATGACCGCTCGAATGTGGCTCTGGGGTCAGGGCAGGAGAGCGTAGGCCGGCTCGGTCAGGAACTCGACGTAGTCGTCGGCCAAGGCGACCTGCTCGAAGACGGCCCGGGCCTGGCCGTACCGCACCTCGTCGAACCCGCGGCCCGCGGCCGAACGGATGTGGCCGAGCTCCTCGGCGACGATGCGCATGACCAGGTCGGCGGTCACCATCTCGCCGGTGTCGAGCTTGACCTGGTTGGCCATCCACTGCCAGATCTGGGACCGGGCGATCTCGGCCGTGGCCACGTCCTCCATGAGGTTGTTGAGGCCAGCCGCGCCGTTGCCCCCGAGCCACGAGGCGACGTACTGGAGCCCGACCGAGACGTTGTTGCGCAACCCGCCCTCGGTGACCTCGCCCGGCGTCGAGGCCACGTCGAGCAGCTCGTCGGCGGTCACGCTGACCTCGGGCCGCAGCCGCTCGAGCTGGTTGAGCCGGTCGCCGAGCACGCGGTCGAAGACCTCCATCGCCACCGGGACGAGATCGGGGTGGGCCACCCACGTGCCGTCGTAGCCGGCGCCGGCCTCGCGCTCCTTGTCGGCCCGCACCTTGGCGATGGCCTGCTCGTTGACCTCGGGATCGTGCCGGCTCGGGATGAAGGCGGCCATCCCGCCGATGGCGAACGCGCCCCGGCGGTGGCAGGTGGCCACCAGCAGCTCGGTGTAGGCCCTCATGAACGGCACGGCCATGGTGATCGAGTTGCGGTCGGGGAGGACGAACTCGGCGCCCTGGTCGCGGAAGGTCTTGATCAGGCTGAAGAGGTAGTCCCACCGACCGGCGTTGAGCCCCGAGGCGTGTTCGCGGAGCTCGTACAGGATCTCCTCCATCTCGAACGCGGCCCAGATCGTCTCGATCAGCACCGTCGCCCTAATCGTCCCATGTGGAATGTCGAGGGCCGCCTCCGACGCGGTGAACACGTCGTTCCAGAGCCTGGCCTCGAGGTGGCTTTCCATCTTCGGCAGGTAGAAGTAGGGCCCGCTGCCCTTGTCGATCAGCCGGCTGGCGTTGTGGAAGAAGTAGAGGCCGAAGTCGAACAGGGCGCCCACCATCGGCTGGTCGTCGACCGCGAGGTGCTTCTCGGGCAGGTGCCAGCCGCGCGGCCTGACCACGGGCACGGCCGTGCGCTCGGCCAGCCGGTAGTCCCTGCCGTCCAGTGAGGTGAAGGTCAGCCGCTTCTCGTTGGCCTCGATCAGGTTGTGCTGACCCTGGACGAGGTTGGCCCACGTCGGCGTGTTGGCATCCTCGAAGTCGGCCAGGTGGACACGGGCCCCTGAGTTCCACGCATTGATGAGCATCTTGGCGTCGGTGGGACCGGTGATCTCCACCCGGCGGTCGCGCAGGTCGGCCGGCGCCTCGGCCACCCGCCAGCCGTCGTCGTTCCTGATCTCGACCGTGTCGTCCAGGAACGCCAGCCGGCCCGACCGGGCCACGTCGGCCCGACGCTCGGCCCGCCGGGCGAGGAGCTGGTTGCGCCGTGGGGCGAACCGTCGGTGCAGGTCGACGACGAACGCCACCGCGTCAGGCGTGAGGACCTCCGACCACCCGGCCGGCTCCGCCCCCAAGTCACCTCTGTGTCGACTGACGCCGGCCTGGAGTGCAAAACCCTCCACAGAACGGTCCTGGGCGCGATCCGGCACGGCGGCGAGCATAGGAGCCGCGGTTGCGGTCGCGGGTTGGTGACCGGCACCTGGGCCTCGAGGACGTCGAGGTGCTGCGAGATGGCCTGGCGGGAGGAGGTCAGCGCGTGCTTCATGGCCAGGCGGGTGCACAGCTCGAACAGTGTCTGACCGTTCCGGTCGACCAGCTCGTCGAGGATCGCCCTTCTGGTGAGGTCGGCGATCGCCTTGAAGATGTCGCCCACACGCCCCGACCATGGGCAAGTAGTTGCTTGCCTGTCAAGCCGGTCGGTGGTTGAACCGGCCGGGGTCGGAGTGCGTAGTACGCCGTCATGACCAAGAACGACACCACCGCCGGCCGTCGGGCGGCGACCTCAACGTACTTCTTCGGCTACTTCCTCGGCCGCCGGCCCAGATGTGGCGGGCCGGCATCGCCAACTCCCGGCGGCGCGATCGGCCGACGCCTCGCTGAGCGGCCGACACCTCAACAGAGCGGAATGCTCCGGTCCGATGCTAGCGTCGGGCCATGACCGATCCCGTCAGGCCGCTGAGCGGCCGTCGAGCCCAGGCCGCGGTCAACGATCATCGGATCATCGAGGCCGCCCGAGCCGTGTTCCTGGCCGACCCGGCCGCACCCATCGCCGCGGTGGCCGACGCCGCTGGTGTCGGCATGAGCGCCCTGTACCGGCGCTATGCGAGCAAGGAGGACCTGCTCAGGCGGCTCTGTGCCGAGGGTCTCGACCGGTACATCGGCGAGGTCGAGGCCGCGCTGGCCGACCAGGGCGACCCGTGGAGCGTGTTCCGGGCGTTCATGGTCCGGGCCGTCGACGCCAACACCAACGCCCTGGTCACCCGGCTGGCGGGCACCTTCACCCCGACACCGGAGCTCTACGCCGCCGCCGAACGGGCCCAGCGGCTCAACACCGAGCTGTTCGAACGGACCAAGCGGAGCGGCGCCATCCGTGCCGACCTCGAGGTCGACGATCTCGGCCCGATCTACGAGCAGCTGGCGTCGGTGCACGTCGGCGACGAGGACAGGAACCGTCAGCTCCGCCGGCGCTATCTCCACCTGTTGCTCGACGCGATCCACGCCCCGTCCGACGACCCGCTGCCCGGCCCGGCCCCGACCTTTGAGGAGCTGGTTGAGCGCTGGAAGACGCCCGCCGGCTGAGCGGTAACGTCGCAGCCGTGCCCTACGACGGCGCCGACCTGTCCGCCGCCGCCATCGCCCGCATCACCGACGAGGCCATCGCCCGGGCCGACGCGCTCGTCGACCGGGCGGTCGCGACCGACACGCCGAGGACGCTGGCCGACACCCTGCTCCCTCTGGACGAGGCCACCGCGGTGCTCGCCGACGCGTCGGGCCGGACCGCGTTCCTCGGGTATGTGCACCCCGATCCCGACGTCCGCGAGGCCGGCCACGCGGCCGAGGAGCGCATCGACACGTGGCGGGTGAACGTCGCCTTCCGATCCGATCTCAACCAGGCGGTCCGCGAGCTCGCCGCCACCGAGGAGGCGGCCGCCCTCACCGGCGAACACCGCCGGCTGCTCGACTTCGTGCTGCGCGACCTGCGCAAGGCCGGCCACGATCTGGCGCCCGAGGACCGCGAGACCGTGCGGCAGATCAGCACCCGGCTGGTGGAGCTGGGCGTCCGGTTCAACCAGAACATCGCGGAGTACGACGACCATCTCGAGGTCACGCCCGACGACCTCACCGGGCTCCCGCCCGACTACGTCAGCGGGCTGGCGCCGGGCGACGGCGACGGCACCCTTCTGGTCACCATGGCCTACCCGGAGGTGATGCCGTTCATGGAGAACGCCAGCCGCCGCGACCTGCGCCAGCAGCTGTCGTTCAAGTTCAACAACCGTGCGGTCGAGGCCAACCAGGTGCTGTTGGAGGAGGCGGTGCGGCTGCGCCGGCAGGTGGCCGAACGGTTCGGGCAACCGTCGTGGGCCCATCACCAGATGGACGACCGCATGGCCAAGGACCCAGAGACGGTGCAGGGCTTCTACGCCGAGCTGCTCCCGCCGCTGACCACCAAGGGCCGCAACGAGGTCACGGTCATGGAAGGGCTGCTCGCCGACGACACGGGCGAGGCCGAGGCCCAGCTCCAGGTGTGGGACTGGCGCTACTACGACACGCAGCTGCGCCGCCGCGACTACGGCGTCGACAACAACGAGGTGGCGGCCTACTTCCCGCTGGAGCGGGTGATCGACGGCCTGCTCGACATCACCGGCGAGGTGTTCGGGCTCGAGTATCGGAGGGTACGCGACGCCCCGGTGTGGCACCCCGACGTCGTCACCTACGCCATCCACGACGCCGACTCCGGCGACGAGCTCGCGTGGTTCCACATGGACCTGCATCCGAGGGACGGCAAGTTCAGCCACGCCGCCGCGTTCGACGTCGTGACCGGGCGCCGGCGGCCGGACGGCACCTACCACCACCCGGTGTCGGCCATCGTGGCCAACCTGACCAAGCCCACCCCCGAGCGGCCGTCGCTGCTCCAGCACAACGAGGTGGTGACGCTGTTCCACGAGTTCGGCCACGTGCTCCACCAGACCCTGACCCGGGCCGAGCTGGCCCGGTTCTCCGGCACCGACACCGAGCGCGACTTCGTCGAGGCGCCGTCGCAGATCATGGAGCACTGGACCTGGAACGCCTCGGTGCTGGCCCGGTTCGCCCGCCACCACGAGACGGGAGACCCAATCCCCGAGGACCTGGTGTCGAGGCTGGTCGCGGCGCGCAACCTCAACGTCGGGTTGTCGACCCTGCGCCAGATCCAGTTCGGCGTGCTCGACATGGAGCTGCACGGCCCGGGCGACGATAGGGACCTCGACGCCATCCACCGGCGGGCGGTCGCGGTCGCCCTGCTGCCCTACCACGAGGGGACCTTCTTCCCGGCCTCGTTCGGGCACCTCCTCGGCGGCTACGACGCCGGCTACTACGGCTACCTGTGGTCGGAGGTGTTCGGCGACGACATGTTCAGCCGGTTCGAGGAGGAGGGCGTCACCAACGACGCCGTGGGCCGGGCCTACCGGCGCGAGATCCTCGAGAAGGGTGGCTCGGTCGACGCCGACGAGATGCTGCGCAACTTCCTCGGCCGCGAACCGAACAACGAGGCCTTCCTGCGCAAGCTCGGCATCAGCCCCAACTGACCGAATGTTCGGTGGATCTTTCCCATTTGTGGGAAGGATCCACGGCAAGTTCGGGCAGTTGTTCGGTTACTCGGCCTCGCTGAGGGTGAGCGACCGGAGCCGGTCGACGGCCAGCCAGGTCGCCCCGATCGTCACCGCGAGCACGAGGGGGACGGCGATGGGGAAGCGGACGCTCGCTTCGACCGCATCGTGTTCGACGATGCGGTCGGTGAACGACAGGGCCCACCGCTGGATGCTCAGGGCCCGGGCCCCGGGCACCAGGTAGGAGAACCCGCTCTCGAGCGACTCGTCGGTCGGGGAGACCTCGTAGAGGCGGATGCCCTGGAAGGGTCGTCCGATCCCGCGGGGTCAGCTGGCTGAGGGGTGCAGCAGTCGGCTGCGTAACGAGATGGTGGTCTCGCCCAGCCGATGGTCGGCGATGCGGGTCAGCAGCTCGAGCTGACGCCGCTCACGTTCGTGGAAGGGCCGACCCTCGCGCCCGAGCACGACCGCGGCGTCGGTGTCCGGCAGTGGAGCCCAGGCCACGTCGCTCGCGCCCGGCTGGGCTCCGAACGCGTGCAGCGACGCCTGGCTGCCCTCCACGAACGCGACCAGCCACGGCACCGGCGGCGGCCGGCCGGACACCGCGACCGTTTCCCCGGTGCCGAGGTCGAGCACCACCCCCCACCCGGCGTCGAACTGGCGGCCGACGAGCTGCACCAGGGCCTCGACGAGTCCCCGGGCGCTCTCCTCCGACACGAGCTGCTCCGCCGTCGCCAACGCGCTGAGGTCCGGGTCCCGCAACCCCGCGGCCACCGGCCGGATCTCCTCGATGTCGACACCGTCGACGCAGCGGACCTCCTCGAGCAGGAGCGAGACCAGCCCGGGCTCGGGAAGATCGATCACGAGCTCGTCGATGGCCCGTCCGCCTCCTCGTTCGAGGATGTCGATGCCGACCACGTCGCCGCCGACCGCGCCGACGCGGCTGGCCACCGCACCGAGCGCGCCGGGCCGGTCAGGAAGCCAGACCCGGAGGACGTAGGTCGCCACGGCCCGACCCTACGCACGCCTGATGAACGGAGTGTTTCACCGGTGCGACGATGGCGTTGCCCCGGGCGGACGGGCCGTCCGTCACGCGGCGCCGGTCGGTCGTCGGCGCCGGTCCCTCAGCCAGACGAACCCGCCGAACAGGGCGAACAGGAAGACCAGGATCAGGATCGGGAGCACGATGGCGACGAACGACATCACGAGGCTGGTGGCGTCCTCGGCCGTGCTCACGACCGGGGCGGCCACGCCCACCGTGGCCACGTTCATGACCGGCCGGGCGGTGGCCTTGGCCCCGTGCACCACGAGCGAGATCACCACGCCGGCCACGATCGGCACCCACCGGTTGGAGGCGAAGAAGTCGCCGGGATCGCTGACGGTCACGGTCTCGGACGCGGAGGCGGCCCCGAACACCAGCCCGCCGGAGGCAGGTCGCACCACGGTCTGCACGACGTCGTTGACGCTGTCGACCGCCGGCACCTTGTCGGCCACCACCTCGACCGCGAGGAGCACCGAGAGGATGCCGATGACCCACCCGTTCTCCATCCACACCCACGCGCTGGGGAGCGTGATGAGATCGGTGAACCGTCCGAGGAGGGCGACCACGAGCAGCGGGATGTAGGCGTTGAGGCCGGCCGAGGCGGCCAGCCCCACCCCGGTCAGCGCCTCGAACATGGCCGCCAAGGTAGCGATCCTGGTCCGATGACATGGGATTTCTGTCAGGATCGGCTACCCTGGCGACGCCGAGGCGAGCATGGGCTCGCCCGGGGGTCATCCTCATCAGCATCTCCGTGTCCAGTGGAGTCGCCCGGAGGCCGACCCACCGCAACGACAGGAGAGAGTTCTCAACGATGACGAGCTTTGACGCGCTCGGGGTCGCACCCGCCCTGGTGAAGACCCTGGCCAGGGACGGGATCGTGGCGCCGTTCCCCATCCAGGCGCTGACCATCCCCGATGCCCTGGCCGGCCGCGACGTCCTCGGAAAGGCCAGGACCGGGTCGGGGAAGACCCTGGCGTTCGGCGTCCCGCTGCTCGAGAGGATCGACGCCGGCCGACCCGGACGGCCGACGGGCCTCATCTTGGTGCCGACCCGCGAGCTGGCCCGCCAGGTGTTCACCGTCCTCGTGCCGTTGGCCAAGGCGGCCGGCCGTCGGGTGGTGTCCATCTACGGTGGCACGGAGTTCGACCGCGATCTCAAGGCGCTGCGCCACGGGGTCGACGTGGTCGTGGCCACGCCCGGCCGCCTGATCGACCTGGTGCAGCGCAACGCCGCGGCGCTCGACGGCATCCAGGTGGCCGTGGTCGACGAGGCCGACCGCATGAACGACATGGGCTTCCGTCCCCAGGTCGAGTGGCTGCTCCGCCGGTGTCCCGGCCGCAGGCAGACCCTGTTGTTCTCGGCCACGCTCGACCACGACGTCGAGAGTCTGGTCCGCGGCTTCCTCCGCGACCCGGTTCGGCACGAGGCCACCACCGAGCCGACGATCGAGCTGATGGAACATCGCTTCATCGCCGTCCACCAGATGGACAAGGCGAAGGTCACCGCGGCCATCGCCGCCCACCAAGGACGCACCCTGGTGTTCGTGCGGACCAAGCGCGGCGCCGACCGCCTGATGCGCCAGTTGGACGCCGAAGGCGTCTCGGTCGACGCCATCCACGGCGACCGCACCCAAGGCCAACGCGAGCACGCGCTCAAGCGGTTCACCGACGGCCGGCTCTCGGTGCTGGTGGCGACCGACGTGGCCGCCCGCGGGATCCACGTCGACGCGATCGACGTGGTCGTGCACTACGACCCGCCCGAGGACGCCAAGGCCTACACCCATCGCTCCGGGCGGACGGCCCGAGCCGGTGAGGCAGGCCTGGTGGTCACGCTCGTGCTCTGGGACCAGATCCTCGACGTGCAGCGGCTCCAGCGCCAGATCGGCGTCGGTCTGCCGATCGTCGAGATGTTCTCGAACGATCCCCGCCTGGCCGACCTGGCCGCATGGGACCCGGCGACCGTCGCCGCCTGAGGTCGCGCTCGGTCACTCGTTCAGGCGTCGACGCCGAGCGAGGCGACCACGTCCATCGCCGTCTCGATCGAGATGGCGAACCCGATGTTCGAGGCGCTGACGCCGCCGCCGCTCTGGGCCACCGCGGTGTTCACGCCGACGACCTCGCCGAGGGCGTTCACCAGCGGACCACCAGAGTTGCCCGAGCTGATGGCGGCGTCGGTCTGGATGAGGCCGGTGAGGCTGCCGGTCGAGGTCTCGATCGATCGGTCGAGCGCCGAGACGATTCCCTGGGTCACGGTCATGCCGCCCTCGAGGGCGAGGGCGTTGCCGATGGCGACCACCTGATCACCGACCTGCAGGTCGCCGGCGTCGCCCAGCTCCGCCGGGACCAGCCCGTCGGTGTCGTCCACCCGGATCACGGCGACGTCGGCCGACTCGGCGGCGGCCACCGGTTCGGCCGAGCGCGGGGTGTCGTCTCCCGGCACCGTGACTTCGATGCCCTCGGCGTCGGCCACGACGTGGGCGTTGGTCAGGATGTAGCCCTCGTCGTTCAGGACGATCCCTGTCCCTGCGCCCTGGCCCTCCTGCACGAACGGGCCCTGCCGCACGCGGACCGAGGTCTCGATCGACACGACCGACGGCTGGACGCCGGCCACCACGTCGGCGACGTCGAGGGTGTCGCCTGCAAAGTCGATGCTGTTGCGATCGAGGGCGACCGTCTGGGAGTTGCTGGAGGTGTCGTCGAGCCCGGCCAGCCAGCCGCCGGCGAGCCCGGCGGACAGGGAGAGGACGACCAACCCGGCGCCGGCCACCAGCCGGCGC